>CAYUJK010000131.1:0-9320 GCA_964444895.1 uncultured Roseivirgaceae bacterium | reverse complement strand
TTTTTTTCTCTCTGTGGAGCTTCCTGGTTTGACTTTTCTTCTTTTTTAGCTGGCTTTTGTGCTTTCTCTTTGTCGTTCAAAAACTCCCGGTATTGGCTGTAGTTGCCGGGGAAATCCCGCACTTCTCCATTGCCCTCAAAAGCAAAGCAATGCTCGGTGAGGCGGTCCATAAAGTACCTGTCGTGCGACACGATGAGCAGGCACCCCGGAAAACCAGCCAGGTAATCTTCCAGCACGGCCAGCGTATAGATATCGAGGTCATTTGTAGGCTCATCCAGGATGAGGAAGTTCGGGTTTTTTACCAGCGTACGCATGAGTTGGAGACGCTTCTTTTCCCCGCCACTCAGCAGTTCTACGAGCTGGTAGTGCATTTTTGGTGAAAAAAGAAAATGCTGCAAGAGCTGACTGGCCGTGATTTCGCTGCCATCTGCCAGCTTTATCACCTCGGCCACTTCTTTGATCACATCAATCACGCGGACATCATCAGAAAAATCAAACTGGTCTTGCCGGAAATACCCGATGTTTGTCGTTTCTCCCTTGATAATCTCGCCCGAATACTCCGTGTCCACCCCTGTAATCAGGTTGAGGAATGTAGACTTGCCGGCGCCGTTTTTTCCCACAATACCTATCCTATCGCCTTTTTTAAACACATAGCTAAAGTCCTCTACGATTTTGAGGCTGCCGAAGGACTTGTTTAGCCCCTCTATTTCCATCACTTTGCCGCCTTGCCTGGCAGTGCTCAGGTTTACATTCAGCTGCCGGTCATCAAATTTTTTGGAAGCTTTGTCCTTCAAATCATAGAAGGCATCCACCCGGTATTTGGCCTTCGTGCCACGGGCCTTCGGTTGGCGCCGTATCCAGTCCAATTCCTTTCGCATCAGGTTTTTGGCTTTTTCCACTTCGCCCATTTCCTGCTGGCGGCGTTCCGCTTTTTTCTCCAGAAAATAGCTGAAATTCCCTTCGTAGGTGTACAATTGCCCATTTTCCAGCTCGATTATTTTATTGCATACCGACTCCAGGAAATAGCGATCGTGGGTGATAAGCAAGAGCGTAGTATTAGCCGACGACAAATAGCTCTCCAGCCATTCGATCACTTCAATGTCCAAATGGTTGGTTGGCTCGTCCAAAATGAGGAAGTCAGGCGCATTGATGAGCGTCTTGGCCAAAGCCACCCGCTTGCGCTGGCCACCCGAAAGGTCTTTAATTTGCTGTTGCAAGCCATCGATATGCAGCTTACCCAAAATTTCATGTACCTGGTACTCGTAGTCCCAGGCCTTCAGGGCTTCTATTTTGTCCATCAGAAGCTGCACCTTAGCCGGGTCTTCATTGTTTCCGATTGCCTCTTCGTAGTCGCTGACCACAGCGAGCGCTTCACTGCCATTTTCAAACAGTTCTTCTTTGATGGTATGATGCGGCTCCAACTCGGGTTCCTGCGGCAAATAACCTACCGTCACTCCATTTCTAAATACCACTTTCCCTTCGTCCGGATCTTCGGCGCCTGCGATCATGCGCAGCAGCGTGCTTTTGCCACAGCCATTTTTACCCACTAGCGCCACTTTCTCCCCCTGGCTTATTCCAAAAGTAAGCCCGCCAATTAGCGGCACATCGTGAAAGTGTTTGGTGAGCTGTTCTACAGATAAATAATTCATAGAGCCAAAATTAACCCGGAATACGATAAAGAACAATGCCGCCCGGAATAACAATTATTCAAAACAAGGCGTTTCGATAAACCAACTATAATTATAATTTTGCAGCGCGAAGAACACATCGAACATGGCTTTTGGTTTATTTAAAAAGAAGAAAAAGGAAGACACCGATTCGCGGTATTTGAATCTCACAGTAAAAGAAGTAGTTCGTGAAACGCCCGACACCGTTACGTTGATATTTGACAAGGATGAAACGCCATTTCGGTACAAACCGGGACAATTTCTCACCCTGATTTTCGAAATCGACGGCAAAGAGGAGCGGCGGTCGTATTCCCTTTGTAGTTCGCCTTTTACAGATGAGTTTCCCGCGGTAACGATCAAGCGTGTCTCAGACGGCAAAATCTCCAATTTTATTAATGACTCTATAAAGCCGGGGTATGAGATAAAAGCCCTGCCCGCTATGGGCAGCTTCACTACTGATCCGCAGAGCGATCAGCGACGAACCGTCGTAGTATTCGGGGCCGGCAGCGGGATTACTCCGCTTATGTCAATTATGAAATCCATCTTGCACATAGAGTCTGAAAGCCGGGTAATCCTGGTATATGGCAACCGCAACGAGGAGTCGGTCATTTTCAAAAATGAGCTGGCCAATATGGAAAAACGCCACCAGGGGCGTTTTAACCTGCTACATGTGCTGAGCCAGCCTTCACCGGCATGGACAGGAAAAACGGGCCGCCTTTCCAAAGAAACTATTAAAGAAATCCTGCTGGACCTCCCGGATTTCCGGGCGCAGGAGGCCGACTATTTTATGTGCGGTCCCACGGGCTTCATGCATACTGCCGAAGAAGCGCTCAGCGAACTTAAAGTGCCAAAGAGCAAGGTATTTAAAGAAAGCTTTGTGGCCTCCGGGGCTGACAAGGAGGCGTCAGGGGGTGTGCCCGAAATTGTAGAGCGGGAGGTGACCATTATTTTGGATAATGAAGAGTTTACCTTTGCCGTACCACCTAAACGTACTGTTCTGGAATGCGGATTGGATCAAAACATTAATATGCCCTTCTCCTGCCAGAGCGGCATTTGCACCGCCTGCCGGGGCAAACTGCTCGCCGGCCAGGTTCACATGGAGGAAACCGACGGCCTATCGGACGACGAGCTGGCAAAAGGCTATGTGCTGTGCTGCGTGAGCCACCCTCTCACGGACGACGTAAAGATTGAGATTGGGTAACGTAGTATTGAGAAAAGGAACTTTCCAAAAGTTTTGAACTTTTGGAAAGTAAAAAAAATCATGTTCTGGCAGGCTTGGATGCAGGCCAGTCCCGAACAACCAATAACTGTAAAAAGAACCATGCTCACATTAGAAAAAAAGAAGAGAACATTTCTGGCGGAAGACTTGAAATTTGATAGTTGGGAAGCCATAAAACGGTACTACGAAGATCTCGCCAACCGGGAAATCAACAGCCTGGGCGATCTGAAAAAATGGCTGAAAGACCGCAGTGAGCTGGAGGCGGCGCTATCGGAAGACTTTGGGTGGCGCTACATCAGGATGACCTGCGACACAGCCAACGAGCAGTATTCCAATGACTATACCTTCTTCGTATCGGAAATTCAGCCCAAAACCGCCCCATACACCCATGCCTTAAACAATAAATTTGCTGCGTGCCCCTTTGCAGAACAACTGACGGAAGACGGTTATTTCAACCTGAAGCGGTCGATAAAAAAAGATATTGAAATATTCCGTGAAGAAAACATTCCCCTGTTCACCGAAATTCAGCACCTTGGCAAAGACTACAGCACCATTTGCGGTGATCAAACAGTAGAAATTGATGGCCAGGAGCTTACCATGCAGCAGGCTGGCTTGCTGCTGCTCTCTCCCGACCGGAGCCGCCGGGAAATGGCCTGGAAAAAAATAGTGACACGCAGAGCCCAAGACCGGGAAAAGCTGGACGAGCTCTTCAATAAAATGGTGAAGATACGCCACCAAATAGCTACCAACGCCGGTTTTAAAAATTTTCGAGACTACATGTTTACAGCGCTGGGCAGGTTTGACTACCGCCCTGAAGACTGCTTTGCTTTTCACAACTCAATCAAAACAGAGATTGTTCCGCTGCTCAACAAACTGGCCCGGGAACGAAAGAAGGCCATGAAACTGGAAGCCCTGCGGCCTTGGGATAAATCTGTTGACCCCCAGGGAAGAGAGGCCTTGAAGCCCTTTTCTTCTACCGAAGAACTGCTGGAAAAGTCCATCAAGAGTTTTGCAGCCACTGATCCTTTCCTGGGCAGTTGCATCACAGTTCTGAAAGAAATGGAGCACCTGGACCTCGGCTCCCGCAAGGGAAAGGCTCCGGGGGGCTACAACTACCCCCTGCCTGAAACCGGCGTGCCCTTTATTTTTATGAATGCGACGTCAAACCTGAGGGACCTTGTCACCTTTATGCACGAAGGAGGCCACGCGGTACATTCCATCGTGACCCGGGATCTTGAATTGACTGACTTCAAAGAAACCCCCTCCGAAGTAGCCGAGCTGGCCTCCATGTCGATGGAGTTGATTTCTATGAATCAGTGGAACTTGTTTTTTGAGGGTGACGATTGGAAGCGCGCACAAAAAGAACACCTGGAGCAGGTGATCGAAACGCTGCCCTGGATCGCGATAGTAGACAAATTTCAGCATTGGATCTACGAAAACCCAAATCATACCGTCGCCGAAAGGGAAAACGCCTGGATAGAAATTTACGATGAGTTTACCGACGGGCTCACCGACTGGGACGGCTTTGACGAGGTGAAAAAATCGCTCTGGCACAAGCAACTCCATATTTTCGAGGTCCCCTTTTACTATGTGGAGTACGGGTTTGCCCAGCTTGGTGCTATTGCGGTGTGGAAAAACTACCGCGAAAATCCCGCGCAAGGCATACAACAATACCTGCAAGCCCTGCGACTCGGCTACACCAAAACCATACCCGAGATTTACGAAGCCGCCGGTGTGAAATTCGATTTCAGCCAAAAGTACATTCAGAGCCTCATCGGATTCCTTTACCGCGAGTATGAGAAAACGCGGCAGTAGTAGCTGCACTCTGCTTGATTTCTTAAGGGCATATCTCCCTCAATTTCAGCGGCAAGGCTCCGGCGTCTCACTGATCCGGGACCATTAAACTGTAGCTTTAATAGTGCACCGTTAATCCGTTCGCATTCAAATTGCTTTTATCTATCGATTTTTATCGTTACTTTTTGCAATTCAACTTAAAGTTTTAAATTAAGTTTATATACTTTACAGATGTCCTATATTTCTCTATTATTTTAAGAGATTAGAGTCCTAGTTATCGATTATCACCAGCCAAAGAGAAATAGATGCGAGTTTTGTTAGAAACAGACAATGCTATCGTGGGTTTTGACGAATCCAGAAAGGCGATGTTGGTGTTATGGGGAGGTGTTCCCGATAAGGAAGAATTTTATGCCGTAAGCACCAATGTGCTCAAGGGTTTTAAAATCTTTTTTGCCCACACACTTGTCATCGATTTCGAAAAGTATTCGAAAATTGGCGCCAACAACCTGAACTATCTGATGAAGCACGTGTTTCCCATGGCAATAAAGTGCGGGCTCAAAAAATTGGTAATCATTAGCTTAGACAAAAAGGAAGAAACAGAAATCACGCACTTGCTACGCGAAAAGATCACCTACACCGCCCGAAAAGTCACTTTAGACACTGCACAGAATGTTGAAGAAGCTTTTTCCAAATTAGCCGTCTAACAACAAGCGTTTTTGTTTTAGTCGACTTTTGTCATCGTTGCGTCGATTTTTCTCCCCAATTATGCAAAAAAACAATCAATGTGCTATGAGCAGCCGTTTTACTTTTAGTACCTTTGCGCCACGATAACACTTAAGCGTTGTTTGGCAAAACTTTTAAGAACTATCTGATTTTTAGGATATTCAAGAGGGACAGGACGTGATCGAAATTTTAGATTCAGAGGTTGCCAATGTCTGCTACGACAGGCAGAGCGATTCAATCATTGCCGTGTGGAAGCAGGAAGGCGAAACCGGCGAAATGGAAAAAATAACCCGCAAGGTAGAGTTAGCATTTTCGCGCTACAACGCCCGGTTTTTTATCAGCGACTGTACCTGCTCGTCGGTTATTACCCTTGATGTTTTCTTTCGGTTTGTGCACAACATGATCAAAAAGGGTGTGCAGAAGATCGCTCTGATTGCAGATGAAGAGCCTCCGGAAGCCGTTAAAAGAGATTTGTCGTTACTTGGCGCCTGCAAGCTGCAATGTTTCCACAGCCTTGTTTCTGCCAAGGAATGGACGAACAGCATAGAAAGGAAACAATAGCACCCCAAGACCACTCATACATTTATGGAAAAAGCGAGCGTCACAATTGAATATTGTACTCAATGCCGCTGGATGATTCGCGCAGCATGGATGGCCCAGGAAATTTTGCAAACTTTTGAACAAGAACTCGAAGAGGTAAGTTTGAAGCCTGGCGCCGGCGGTGTATTTGACATTTCTGCAAATGGCCAGCTAATATATTCCCGAAAAGAACAAGGCAAAATGCCAGAAATTACCGAGCTAAAGCAGCTCATTCGAGACCACATCGCACCAGGAAAATCTCTGGGACATTCAGACCGGAAGTAAGCCGAATCGCTAAGCCTCTTTGTCAAAAAATCCTACCTTTACGTCCATGAATTTTCGTGAGCGATTTATTGATGTCTTTGAAAAAGACCTCCTGGACGAAATGGAAAAGCGCGGCAAGCTGCAAAAAATAAAGGGCGGCGATACCATTCTGGACATTGGGCAAACGGTGCGGGTAATGCCCGTAGTGCTATCAGGGATTGTGAAAGTGACCCGCATGGACGAGGAGGGCAGGGAACTCTTGCTTTACTACGTAAACTCCAACGAAAGCTGTGCCATGACCTTCACGTGTTGCATGCAGCAGTTTCCCAGTGAAATAAAAGCCGTAGCGGAAGATGATGTAGAATTCCTGGCCGTGCCCATTACCGTGATGGACGAGTGGCTGGTGAAATACCCCACATGGAAAAGTTTTGTGATGCGCACCATTCGCGCCCGCTTCAATGAGATGCTGAAAACAATCGACCAGATTGCATTTCAAAAACTGGATGAACGCCTGGTGAACTACCTCCGCGAAAAATCAAAAGCTACCGGCTCGCGACTCATCAATCTTTCGCACGAGCAAATTGCCAACGAGCTCGCCACTTCGCGTGTCGTGGTCTCCCGCCTGCTGAAGAAATTGGAAAACGATAAAAAACTATTGCTCTACCGAAATCAAATAAAGTTGTTGGGAGAGTTGTGATTTGTAACAAAAGTAACTGAACTTCCTCCCTATCCCTCCCATCTTTGCGTTCGTATTTAAAAGAGAAAAGAACAAAAAGATGGAAATAAAACAATTTGAAGACAAAAACCTCGCTCACTATTCCTACGCGGTAGTGAGCGACGGCGAAGTGGCCCTGATAGATCCTTCGCGAAATCCGCAGCCCTACTATGACTTTGCTAAGCAACACAATGCAGAGATCACCGCTGTAATCGAAACACATCCACATGCCGACTTCGTAAGCAGCCACCTGGAAATAGCACAGACAACTGGCGCTCATATTTATGTAAGCAAACTGCTGGGCGCCGAATATCCACACAAAACATTGGACGAGGGCGAGGTACTGGCGGTAGGAGACGTCTCTTTAAAGGCCTGGAATACACCCGGCCACAGTGCCGACAGCATCACCTTGATCCTGGCAGATGAATCAGGGAATGATGTGGCTGCCTTCACCGGAGACACACTTTTCATCGGCGACTGCGGACGACCTGACCTACGAGAAAGTGTGGGCAATATTCAGCAAAAGCGCGAAGAGCAGGCCAGGCAAATGTACCACTCGCTTAAAAAATACCTGACGCTGCACGATAAAGTGGTGGTGTACCCCGCTCACGGCGCCGGCTCGCTATGCGGCAAAGGCCTATCTCAAGAAAACAGCAGCACGATGGGCGCCGAAAAATCGGGTAACTGGAGCCTGCAACCCATGAGTGAAAGCAATTTTGTGAAAGCCCTGACGGAAGGCCAGCCATTCATTCCCAAATACTTTGTACACGATGTGGAGACCAACCGAAAAGGAGCAGCTCACTACCAACCCAGTGTAGATGCCGTTGTGTTGAAAGAAGCGAAGACAGACGACTTAGCCAGCAGCTGTACACTCATCGATGCGCGTCCAAAAGAGCTCTTTAAAAAAGGGCATGCGGAAGGAGCCATCAACATACCGGACGCTACCCAATTTGAAACCTGGCTGGGCAGTATTGTATCTCCGGGTGAGCACTTTTGCCTGCTGGCCGAAAGCAAGGAAAAGCTGAGAGAGTTGGTAAGCCGCACGGCAAAAATCGGCTATGAGCAATTCATCGAAAAAGCGTTGGTATTTTCCGGCGGTAGCGAAACACAGCCCGAGATAGACCTCGGAGAATTTAAAAGAAATGAAAGCGCCTACGTAGTAGTGGATGTCCGAAACAAAGATGAAGTAAAAACGCCCATCTTCGAAGACGCCCTGAACATTCCCCTGCATCAGCTGCGGGAACGTGCACACGAAATCCCTACTCACAAGCCCGTAGTAGTGCATTGTGCCGGTGGGTACCGCAGCGCCATAGGAAGCAGCATTGTGAAGGCAGAATTAGGCAAGGAAGCGACGGAAGTATTTGATTTGGGTGAAGCTATCAAAGAGTTTCAGCAGCAAGTAGCCACGGCCTGATTGTTTCAATTTAGTTCTGGTCCGTGAAGACACGAACCAGGGCAGTGAGGGTGATATGCTGGAGAAATGGTACGGAGTTTTCCAACATTCCATCCTTCAGTATTCCATTATTCCAACAAGATGGAGCGTGGATAGAACAAACAGAAGAATTTAAATAGAAAGAAAACAATGATACAATTAGTGAAAAACATGTTTGGCTTTGGTCCTGATGTGGACTTGGCCGGGTTAGTGAAGAACGGTGCGCAAATAGTGGATGTGCGCACAAAAGGAGAATACCAGGGCGGGCACATTAAAGGCTCCATCAACATACCGCTTGATAGCCTGAAGAGCAACCTGGGACGACTCAAAAAGAACAAGCCAGTGATTACCTGTTGCGCATCGGGAATGCGAAGCGGTTCGGCCAAGAGTATTTTGCTGTCCAACGGATTCGAAGAAGTCCACAATGGCGGCGGGTGGATGAGCCTGCAAGGCAAAATTTAGAGATTGCATGGTTTTTTGATTTAGTTTTTAGCTACGAATCCGCCTGCGTTAGGCTGATTCGTGGCCTATTTTCAAGCTAAAAGAAATTAAAAAATGGAAGCGACAAAAAAACAAAAGACATTCAGCGAAATCATCAAAACTGAGCCGCTGGTACTGGTCGATTTTTCGGCCGAATGGTGTGGTCCCTGCAAGATGATGGCGCCGGTATTAGAAGAGCTAAAAGGCCTGGTAGGAGACAAGGCTAAGATTATTAAGGTAGACGTAGACAAAAATCCCTTGGCCGCAAGTGCCTACCAAATAAGGGGCGTTCCCACATTGATCCTTTTCAAAAATGGAGAAACAGTATGGAGACAGTCGGGTGTAGTGCCTGCCCATTTTTTGCAGCAGGTAATCCACCAGGCCTAAATCACCTCAGACCTTCTCGGCGTTTTGCTTTTCATTCCAGGCATCTACTTTCTCGCGAAT
>CAYUJK010000130.1:0-9384 GCA_964444895.1 uncultured Roseivirgaceae bacterium | reverse complement strand
GAAATTACCCAAACCTTCTATAAGACCGTACAGAACAAACTTCATTGGGCCATTACAGGTCATACGGCCGCTGAGATCATTAAGGAACGGGCTAGTGCCACCAAGCCATACATGGGTTTGACCACCTGGAAAAATGCGCCACAGGGCAAAATCCTGAAAATGGATGTATCAGTAGCCAAAAACTACCTCAACGAAAAGGAACTCCGTGACCTCAACCGGATTGTGACAATGTACCTCGACTTTGCCGAGCTACAGGCTGAAAGACAAGTACCTATGAAAATGACAGACTGGATAGCCCGTTTGGATGCCTTCTTACAGTTCAATGAATATAACGTACTGAAAGACGCAGGAAAAATTTCCGCCACCATTGCCAAACAATTGGCCGAGCAGGAATACAACAAGTTCAGGGTAGTGCAGGACAGAAATTTTGAATCAGACTTTGACAAAGAAGTCAAGCGAATCACCAAAAGAAAAAAGGATTGATCATGCAAGCAGCCCTCTATTTCAACGGAAAACGGTTTACAGAGAAAGAGTTCAGCAAGGAGCGGGACTTTTGAGCTATTGGCCTTCGAACATGCCACTTCACTATTTGGTCAGGGCAGTCTGCTCATAGATGCCAGGAAGAAAAAAGCTCTCAGAACTTTGCGAAACCATCAATCCTAAGCTGGGATTGCCCAAGGCCGAATGTGCCCGGAGAATAAAACTATGGACTACCCTTTTTTCTTTTCCAGGGGGCAGATCAATTACCCTTCGCTCCCTTTACCGCCGACTTTTTATCGCGCCGGGCAGCGGGAGTCAGGCTTTCTATCTTATAAAAAGCCATTTCCCATCCAATTCGGTAGGATTCCGGTGTCTTGTTCATGTTGGTCTTTATCATATCGGTAAACATTTATTTGAAGTACGCTTTCACCTATTTGTCACTCTTCAATCACCGCAGACGTGTGGGTTACCGGTGATGCGAAGAAGTACCCGAAGGCCTCGTGACTGACATTTCCAAAAGTATTGGAAGGCGGCCCCGACAATCCCAGAGGGTCGCCACCAAAACTCGTTTCGATCAGGTTGTTGAGATAGGTGTAGTAATCTTCCGAAATGGAGTACACCTCCAGGGTGATCTGGGCTCCGGGCATCAGGTCTTCTCGACGGTAAATGGTGAAATCGTTGAATTCAAAATCCCCGTCCGAAGCTTCATTGTCAAACAGGATATATTCTTCAAAATCGCCAGTAATCAATTCTCCGTTCTGGTAGGCGTGGATGAGGTAGTAGTTGTTCCAGTCTTCCGCCTTCACATCTTTCCCAAATACTTTGAGCACATAATCCTCTTCGCCAAGGATAGTTTCTTTAGTGATCCGCATGGAATCGAATCCGAGTACTGCCGGCATGAACGTGCTCGCTTCATAGTGGTCGTGTCCGCCAAGGGGGCTTGACAGTTGGATGCTGAGTGTGTAGGGCCTGCCTGGCACGCCGGCCATGCTATCGGCAGTGATGTAGTAGCCCTGGCGTTGCGGGCTTTCCATTAGGGAATAGTCCGTTTCACCGTCATTAAGCGTCAATGAGGCTCCGCTGATGCCTTCTCCACGCCCGGGATCATAGAGATCCTGGCTTGTTGTCAGGTACACACCATGTTGCTTGAATTCGTCCGTCACCATGCCTTGTACTACCAGGCGCGGTTGATTGTCCTCTACTTCCCAGTCAATATTTTCGCTGCAGCCGGTGGTGATAATGCAGGCCCCCGCGGCGAAGAATAGCGCGAACAGATGCTGCGTTGAAAATACATTCGAAAGCGAGCTGATTAGTTTGCTTTTTGTGGCGATATGTCGGGTCATTTTAGTCATTGTTTTGCGGGTTAAAAGCTGAATATCCAGGCTATTGACGGTAGAATAGGCAGCACGTAGTACATCACCGCCTGGGTGTTGTCCGGGTTAGCCTCGCTTTGCTCAAAATTCACGAACGAAGGATTTTTTCTGTTGAGCACATTGTAAACCGAAAGGTTCCATGAGCTGTGAAACCGCCGGTCTTCACGCTGCTTGCCTTTGAGCGTAATGCTGAGGTCTAAGCGCTGGTAGTCGGGAAGGCGATCGCCATTGCGTTCGGTATACACGGGCACGAAGTTGTCGTTGTAGTAATACTTTCCCGCCGGAACGGTAAATGGAGAGCCGGTAAACCAAACCCAGTTTCCGGAAATTTCAATTCTCTTGCTGAGTTGGTAGTTGGCTACTACGGAGAGGTTGTGAGGCCTGTCATAGGGCGAGCGGTATTCGTTGCCATTGTTCACGCCTTCTATTTTCCGCTTGGAACGCGAATAGGTATAGCTGATCCAGCCATTCACCTTGCCATTTGGCTTGCTCACCATCAGTTCAACGCCTCGTGCGTGAGCCTTTCCAAACCGGAACTCCCCTTCGAGCTTGGGATTTAGCAGCAGGTTGGCGTGATCGCGGAAATCGATCTGGCTGCTCATATTTTTATAATAAAACTCTACCGAAGTTTCTATTTGGTTGTCAAAGAGGTTTTGAAACAAGCCGATGGAATACTGGTCTGACCGCTGAGGCCGGACATTGGGCGTGGATGGAACCCATACGTCCAGGGGTGTGCCCCCAATCGAGTTTGAAGCCAGGTGCAGGTATTGGATGGAGCGCGAGAAGCCGGACTTTATGGACAGGCCCGGATTTACCCTGTAGGTGATGGCGAGGCGTGGTTCCAGGTTTACGAAGGTGTTGAACAGGTCGCCATTTCCGTACTGCGTGGTGTCGGTAACTTCTGAATTCTCGTCAAAATGATACAGTGTATAGGCGCCCAGGTTCTGAAACAGGGAAAGCCGCAGTCCCGGACTTACCAGTAGCCTGTTGTCCATAAATTTGCTCTCGCTACCCAGGTATATGCCATGCTCCAATGCCCGGCTGTTCAGTGATTCCACCGAGCCCGAAATAGTGCTTGACGTGAGCACCATTTTTCCGGGGTTAAAGACGTGCAGCGTGGAGGATAGCCCGAAGTTGATCGTGTGTTGTGCATTGAGGAAATAGTCGTAGTCCAACTTGAATGTATAATCGTCTAAGCGGGCGCGCCAGTCGAGTGCAAAATCTTCGAACCCAAACTCAAACTTGTAGTCATATTTGCTGTAGATCAACGAGAGATTGGAAAACAGCTTGCTGTTGTACAGGTGATTCCACCGGAAGGTGGTGGTGAAGTTTCCCCATCCGATTCCGGGCGAAAAGCTCTCCGTGTCCACGCCGAAATTGTCTCTGCCCAGGTAGGTGGAAACATAAATTTTGTTGTTGTCATTAATGTCGAGGTTCGTTTTGGCATTGAAGTCGTAGAAGTACATGATGGCAGACTTCACGTCGTCATTGGTGGAGAAAGCTGTGAATATATCGGCATAAGTTCGGCGGCCCGATACAATCAGAGAGCCCCGGTCTTTTATGGTGGGTACTTCCAGTGTGAGGCGTGAAGCGATTGGGCTGACTCCTCCCTGTCCGGAAAAGCGTTTGTTGTTGCCCTCCTTCATGCGTACATCTAGCAGGGATGAGAGCCTGCCGCCGTAGCGCGCGGGCAAGTTGCCCTTGTAAAACTCCATGCCTTTGATGGCGTCATTGTTAAAAGTAGAGAATATACCCATCAGGTGCGAAGGATTGTATACGGTGGCCTCGTCCAGCAAAATCAGGTTTTGATCATAGCCGCCGCCGCGCACGCTGTAGCTGGAACTCATCTCGCCGGTCATGGAGACGCCCGGCAAAAGCTTCACCACTCGTATGGGATCGGCCTCGCCAAACAGGGCCGGAACTTGCTGAATTTTTTTGGCGTCGATTTTATTAAAGCTCATCCTGTTCAGGGCTACATTGTCGTCAGGCCGTGTGCCGGTTATCGTTATTTCGCTCAGTTGTTCAACCATCTCGCGGAGCTCTATTGACAGCGTCTCATTTCTCGTGATCACGATGTCCCTTTCTACCGCGTCATACCCGACATAGGAGAACACCAGCGTGTACGATCCTTGCGGTATTGTGAGCGAATAAAACCCATAGAGGTTTGTGACAGTCCCCGTCCCCGTGTTTTTTATTTGCACTGTAGCGCCTATCAGCGCCTCGCCCGTGTCCTGGTCTTTCACGTACCCACTTACCGTGACGGACGCTTGCTTTGAAGCCGCGGGCGTTTCTTTTTGTTTCAAAATGATTTGTTTTCCATGAAACTGGTATTCCATGTTCAGCTTTTCTGACAAAATTTCCAAAAGCTCTATCACGGTGAGGTCTTTTGCCGGCAATACCAATTCATTGTCGAGGTTAAACGCGTTTTCGTTATAGGAAAGCCGTACAGATTCGAGCGTCTTCAAGCGGTCCAAAAGCACCCTGGCTGTGGTGCTGGTGGTGTCGAAATGGGCTTTGGCATTGAGGCCGTCCTGGGCGAAGATGATCTGGCTTTGCAGGACTACAACTGTGAGCAGAAAGAGGGCCCGCAGTACGCAAGACTTTGCCTTTTGCCACGGGAATGTTGTTTTAGGATTCATATCGAAACGTGGGTTGTTTGGAAAATCATTTTTTGAGTAAATAGCCCGTCGTTGTCCGTTCGTGAGAGAGGTCCAGCGTCATAGCAATTACCTCCAGCACTTCCTCCACACTCTGTTTTTCGAACCGCGCCGTGAGGTTCAGGTGCGCCGCATTGGGGATGTCAAGTGCAACTTCCGCGCGGTAATGGTAGCTGAGCTGACTGACGACCTTTTCGAGCGGTGTGTTTTGAAATTCGAGTATCCCCGTTTTCCACGAGAGCACGTTTGGGTCCTTGTTTTTGGACTTAATAATGCGTTCATTGGGTCGGTCAAACTGCGCTTTTTCTCCCGGCTCCAGGTGGGTGAAGTTGGCCGGGTTGGCGCTTTCGCCAAATGCCACCTTGCCTGAAAATACGGTGATGCCTGCCTTTCCCTGCTCTGTTTTTATGGAGAATGATGTGCCCAGCACACGGGTAGTGGTGCTGTCTGTTTCCACAAGGAAGGGCTGGTCGGCGTTTTTAGCCACGTCGAAAAAAGCTTCTCCCGAGAGGTAGACTTTGCGTTCAGTGCCGGTAAATTCTTCCGGAAACTTCAATGCCGAGCCCTGGTTTAACCAAATCGCGGTCCCATCGCTCAGCACAAGGGAGTCCACACCGGACGGCGCCGCAAACTCTTTCAAGGCCGCATACTCTGGGTTGCTTTTTTCACTGTCGTACGTGATCACATACCACCCGATTCCGAATGCCACCAGCAGCACTGCAGCCACTCTTCCTACCCAGCTCCATAACGGCATAGAGGGCTTTTGCCTGGCGATTCTCCCTTCGATCGCCGCCCACGCCTTTCCGGTTTGCGGCATGTAGTCCTTGTATAGACCTCCGGAGGCATCCCAGATATTTTTGAATTTGTCGTAAGTCTGCCGGTGATCCGGGTGCTGTAGCCACTCTTCTACATGGTGCTGCTCTTCTTCACTGCATTCACCCTTGAGGTACCGAACCAGCAGATGCTCGTCCATTTTCTCCATAATCTTGTGCGTTTATGATTAAGACAAGATAAAATCCATTTACCCTAACCAGTAAGTAAGATTTTTTTTAACTCCTAATTCACCGACAGATCAGGTTCTGATTTTTGGCTTGATTAATTTACTGTTTAATATGGGTTAAAGGGAAAGCCAGGCAGCGATGAATGCAATGGTATAGCCATGTGCTTCGAGAAATTTTCGCAGTGAAGCGAGCGCTCTGCTCACGTGGTATTCAATCGTTTTAACCGACACTTCGAGCTTTGCCGCAATTTCGGCGTGGGTCAGCCCCGTATTTCTGCTGAGTGTAAATATAGTAGCGGTTTGCCGGGGTAGTTTCCGGAGACCCTGTTCGATGAGGTCCGTCAACTCCCCGGATTCGTGGTCTTGCAGTGTGGAGTGTACCTGTTGCAGGGTTTCGCTGTCTTCAAATGCAGAACTCGTACGGTGAGCCTTGCTATTCAGGTGATTGATGCAGCGGTTTCTCACCGAGCGATACAAATAGGGCTCCCACGAACCGCGGACCTCCAGGGTATGGCGTTTTGCCCAAATGCTTACAAATAGATCTTGTACAATTTCTTCTGCTGTCATCGGATCTGCCACAAGGCGCGACCCAAACCGGGTGAGAGGTACATAAAAGCTGTCAAACAACTCCTTTAGCGCCGCCTGATCATTGTCTTGCAGTCGTTTTAGGAATAAATCGGTCATCGTGTTGTTTGGCATTTCGTCCCGCAAAAATAGAACAAATTATTTCTGCACCATCTGCGGATTGTGTAATGATTGAAGGAACTTCAACGAAGTTTCCAGCGTGAAAAATAAGGCATTATAATGATAGCGTCATTTTCTATGGGGTAGGAAGACAATGTTTTTCGATGAACAGCAAATCTACACTGCGAGCGGCACACATTTGCGCATCAAATCCCCTTATCGGCAGAAACCGCAATGTGGAACCCGGGATCTTCTCTCAGTCTAATAAAGCGGTTTGTAAGGCTGAAATGTACTTCTTTTGATCCTGAAGCCAATGATGGAGTTCGTAGACCGTCATTGTGCAGTAAATAGGTTAACAATGGTAAGGACATGCAGCCCGAGCTCTAAGTGGTCCGGGCCCTTATCAAAAATTGGTTTTCTGCCGGCCATACGCTCAACTCATGGCCGGTAGAATTTTTTCTGGCGGTTCAATCCTCACTTTTCTCCCCTCTGACCAAGATTTTATCAATACCACCCTGCATTACAGGAGGGGCTGTCTGGTGCGCGTCGTTTTCTAAAGTTTGAGCTTCAGGTAACATAGGGTAAAAATCTTGTAACAAAGAGACAGCATCAATCCCGGCTGAGATGAATATATTTGTCTGGTTGGTAGTGTATTTTTTGTCAGGACCGGTGCGCGCCTGATGACGGGAGCGCGACCGAAGCCGCGAGATGTGTGGGATATTTGAAAAATATTTTTTGCTGCATACACCGGGTTTTTTAGCTTTACGAAAGATGCACGCCGCAGAAACACCAGTCTTCTTTTTTTGTGAAATACTGAGTGGGAAAAAATATGTGTAATATTATGTGAGACGAGCTTATGAAAGGGAAATTTACGCATGGCACCGAAACAGATTTGTGGGCGGCTTTTAAAAACGGTGATGAACAGGCCTACGAGTTTATGTTTAAGCACCACTACAAGAATCTTTTTAATTATGGTTTGAAAATCAACCGCGATGCCGAGGAGGTCAGGGACTGTATTCAGCAGTTGTTTGCCGGTTTGTGGGAGTCGCGGCTGAGGCTTGGGTCAAACACCTGCATCAGGAGTTACCTGCTGGCTTCTCTGCGACGGATCATACTGCGCCGGTTGAAAGTTCGCTACCAGTATATCAACATAGACCAGGTGAGCCCTTCTTTCTACGTGGAGACTTCCGTAGAATCCAAATACATAACACAACAGAGAGAAGTAGAGCGCTCTAAGATGCTGGCAGAATTGATCGCCAAACTGCCCGACCGGCAGAAAGAAGCCCTGTACCTGCGGTTTTATGGAGACCATTCCTTCGGTGAAATTGCAGAAATAATGGGAATCACTACGCGCGCGGTTTACAAGCTCGTGTACAAGGCGTTGGATCATCTGAGCCTTGAAATTGCCGAAAAGCGATCGAAAGTTAGCTTCCTGCTGTCCATACTCCTGTTTTGAGGATCTGCTAATTCAAGGGATTAATTCCGGGACATTTTTAACAAAAGTGAAATTTTTTTCTCAAACAGAGGGGCACTTTTCAATACGCCGGTCTTTATAAGGGTAAAGTATACCATTATAATGTTGAAATACCTTATCAAACAACAGTTCAAAGAGTTCAACGCTTCTGATTTTGCCCTGGAACCTACATTCATCGAGTGGGTCAGGGGAGGGAGCGAAGAGCACAGTAAGTTTTGGTCGGAATGGGTCAAAAATCATCCTGAAAAAGAAGAAGAAGTAGAGCTGGCGCGAAGCCTCGTATTGGCGTTGCAGTTTCGCCAGGAAAAAATTACTTCCAAAGAAGTGAACGCAGAGTGGCGCAAACTCATGGCAAACAGAGGGAGCGTTGAGCATCGCTTACCCCGTACCGAAGCCAGACCATCGGCACAGGTATTTAGGAGGGTAGCACGCTTAGCTGCCGTGCTGTTGCTTATTGCGGCCTTTGCCTTTGTGTTTCAATGGGTTGCCCTACAAACCAACCGCGCGCAAAATGAACAACGCACTATTGTAAAAGAAACCCCCCGGGGGCAGAAACTATCCATCGTACTTCCTGACGGCTCAGAAATCGTGCTCAACTCAGACTCCCGAATTGAGTATCCTGCGCGCTTCAACGGCGATATGCGGGAAGTTACCCTTGAGGGTGAAGCTTATTTTGACGTAACCCACAATGAGGAAATGCCCTTTACGGTGCAATCAGGCAACGTAACGGTGGTGGTGTTGGGAACATCTTTCAATGTAAATGCCTATCCGGAAAACCCCAATGTAAAGATAGCCCTGGTACAGGGGAAAGTGAAGGTGAACACCCAGGACAGCTCCAGCGTACCGCGCGACTTTTTACTGAGTCCAAACGAGATGATCGAAATAGACAAAAAGGGCACAAGCTACCGGGTTCAGCATTTTGATCCCCGGGAAATTGCCGGTTGGAAAGACGGCTACCTGTACTTTGAGAAGGTAGATTTTGAAGAAACGATTTTAAAACTGGAGAGATGGTACGGGGTGAAGTTCGAAATTACCCCGAAAGCATCGATAGACGCACACTGGCGGTTCAACGGAAAATTCCAAAACAAATCGCTGGAATACATTCTAAGGACATTCAGCTATCCTGACCTGTTTACCTACAGGATAGAAGGTCAAAAAGTAATCATCTATTAAAAAAGACAACTATGGAAAACAGAACAGATACAAGCTAAAAAGCCGCCCCGCCCCCGATAGTTCCCGAAGTCATTCGGGATGAGACGGGACGGCGAAAATCCTTCTGCCGCGTCGAGGTTTACTGTGAGTTGGTCGCTCGGAAAACCCGGCAAACGGCAGACGAAATTTTACTAATAATAGAAACCGAAAAGATATGAAAATAGAATTACTACGTCAAATCCTGCGTATGACAAAATATGCACTTATAGGGGTTTACATTCAGTGTTTGCTGGTCGGTGTTTTGTGGGCTAACGATATCAATGCGCAGCAGCAGAGCATCGAAAGGATCTACCTGACTGTAAATCTGAAAGACAAAAATCTGGAGGAAGTCTTTTCCCTCCTCAGCGAGAAGACAGACTTCAACTTTCACTACAACGTGAGAGTGGCGTCGCGGCAGAGAGTAAATATAGCGATGAACGACGCCTCATTAGGCGATGTACTCAGGTACCTTTCCCAGGAGACCGGCTTGAGTTTCAAAAGAATAAACGAAACCATTCACGTAGA
>CAYUJK010000129.1:5290-9392 GCA_964444895.1 uncultured Roseivirgaceae bacterium | reverse complement strand
CGGGCGTACAGCCGGAAAGTTTTGTTTTGCGCTGATTTTGAAAATGATCCGTGCAATCGCAGGCCGATGTTTTGTTTCAATACCTCTTCGCCATCTACGAAGTATTGAAAGAAAGCGGCCTTTTCGGTTTCTATGCCACGTCTCCTGTAGTTTGCCGGTACGTGCCCGGTGGTGACTGCGCCGGGGTTTTGCGTTCGCCAGTTGTCAAAATCGACGCCAGCTACATAAATGCCGTCGTTGTAGTCGAAAAGGGCGTCTTCGTTCAGGCCGATGGAGACGATGGGGAGCGTGCTGCTATGGGCGCCGCTGCTTGATACAAAATACGTGTTTGTCGCCGCTTTGCCGCTCACTCCATTCACTACTGCACGGGCTTTTACCACAGTCGCTTTTTTTATGGGATCATCCGGGAGATAGTCGGGAACGAAATGCCAGGTGCTGGACATGGCCGCCAGCTTGTTGGGCTCGCTGCTCCGGTCGTTTATAGCAAGTGGTGTAGAGTAGGTGTGTGAGGTATAGCTGTTGGTCAGCAATTCACCAAAAGCTTGTCCCGGGTTTTGAGGGTATTGATTTTTGTATGGGTAGTCAGTGCCCGAAAGGTTTTCTGCCGAAGGCTCCGAGCCATCGATGGTGTAGATAATATCGGCTTCCGGATCGGGATGTGAGAGGCTGAGCGAAAAGGCCTCCGTGTAAAACCCCGAAGGGTGTGAGAATGCAGGGGCTTCCGGTGGGAATATGTACACATTTTCGCTGTTGGGTCCCCCGGGTGTGATTTCCGAAAAGAAAACCCAGTCGCCTGTGCCGTCCGGGAGGCGGCCATACGAAATATCAGCAGGGATAGGGGTGGGTATAAGTTCGTCAACCAGCAGGCTGTCTGGATGGGTAAGGATGATCTCCTCGCCATCTGCACTGATATTGAAATTGGTGTGCAGCGGCTGCTCCACGGCATTGCGATTTTTGCTTGATGCCCATACCAGGATGTAGGCGTTGGGTTCCAGGCTGATGGCAGGGAACACCCATTTGAATGGATCAGCGTAGTTGTCCGACAGCCCGTATCCCTCCAGACTGATGGTGCTTGCTCCGTAGTTGTGCAGTTCGATCCAATCGGAGTAATCGCCGTCTTCGTCGGCATGGGCGCTTGAGTTGGAGGCCATCACTTCGTTAATGGCGAGGTCTTGCGCGGAGAGCGAAAGACGAACAAAAAATGTCAAAAATAAAGAAAGATAGGCAACACGAGGAGGTAGATTCAGGGTCATAATTAAAGGTGTTATTTACGAAAAGGATGGTAAGGTAGTGAAGTTTGGTCGTTTTCGTGTATTTCGTGCTTTTCGTTGTTTAACCAAATATAGGATAAATTGTCCCAGAAAAATCGCCGATTTATCGGGGAGATTGATAGCTGGTTTGTGTTCACTTCATCTCTGCCACACACCGGAAGCCCAGGTAGCTATTTGCCGAGTCATACGCAACGACGCTGTATAGATCGGCTTTGTGGTTGGTCAGTTCGAGGTTATTAGAGCCCAGCGCGACACCTTCTTCCAGCGTCATTTCACTTACATTCCCAAACAGGTCGTACACCCTGGGTTTTGGGTTTTCTCTTTTTATCAGTAAGTATTCACCAGGCGCTTTTTGGATCTTTGCCTTTGTTTTTTCCAGCTGTTTTTCGATTCTCCGGCGATCGGTTTTAAGCACTTCTCTCGCAATTTCTCTCCATTCCGCCGGCGTAGGCAGCCTGTATACTACTTCTCTGCCAATCCTTTTGCTTACCACTTCGGAGCGCCAGGCGCAGAATTCTTTTGCTTGTTCATAAGTGATCAAAACGACCGGCTTATACCTGTTTTCCGGAAGGGCAAACCAAAAATTAGTGCTGTCAGGCAGTACTTTGTACAGTTCAGCAGAATCCAGTTGACGACGTTTGTGGTAGATGTACTCCAGCCACTGTATGTTGAGAATTTCGGTTTTGTCTATGTAGTGCTTTCCCACCTGAACTGTGCCGGGAGGAACATCGGTAAATGGAAACAGCAAAATGAAAATCAGGGTTGTCATGGTGCAGTTTTGTAAAATCTGGGTGGGAAATTTACAAAAACTAAGCGGTTGTTATTGATTATTCTGCCTTGTTCTTTGTTCCATTATTTCGTGAGACTTGTACGACCCTTGGTACGCCATTGCTTTTTCTAATATGTATTGATTTGCCCAACTCACCACCGTACAAGTCCTCGTCTACCGCCCTTCCGGCACTTTCAGCACGGAGTTTAATGCCGGCTTGGCTTCGTAGTTTCTGCGGAACAGCAGCGGGTAGTTGGTGCGCCGGGGAATGGGATAGCCGTTTTTCCACGACATGCCGTCATGTACACCCCAGAGTGTTACCCGGTCTATTTTATCGCTTTTTGCATAAAAAATCCTGAACAGCTCTGCATAGCGGTCAGCAAGGGCCTTTTCTACTTCATCCGGCAAGCCATCGCGGTAGGGGTCCAGGTAGGTCTTGAATTCTTCCAGTTGAAACTGTGGGTGGCTCATACCTGTGCCAATGATCTGGCCTTCCCGGGTGAGCGGCAGCACGTCTACGTCCAGCTCTGTGATCATCACTTTCACGCCCAGCGCTGCAAACGTGTCTATGGCAGCCTCAATGTATTCTGTTTTGGGGAAGTTGAGCCCCCAGTGCCCCTGTATGCCCACGCCGTCTATGCGGACGCCTTCTCTTTGCAGCATGCGCACCATGCGGGCTATGCCATCTCGTTTGGTAGGCCGCCAGGCGTTGAAGTCGTTGTAGTAAAGCTCGGTGTCGGGGGCATACTCAGAGGCAAACTTAAAGGCCATTTTCACCAGGGTGTCGCCATCCCCTACCGATTGAACCCAGGTGGTAGGCCGGTAAGAGCCGTCGTCGTCAATTACTTCGTTTACCACATCCCAGGCATGTACTCTGCCGGCATACCGGCCCGCGACGGTTTCTATGTGTTGCCGCATGCGTTCTATCTGCGCTTCAGATGTATTGGGATTCCCCTGTTCATCCTGAAAAAACCAGGCAGGCGTTTGGTTGTGCCACACCAGTGTATGGCCTACTATGAACATATTGTGCTGCTCGCCAAATGCCACAAATGCGTCCGCCTGCTCGAAACGGAAAATGCCGGGTTCAGGGTTAATGGGCCCGGCCTTCATGGCATTTTCTATCGTGATGGTGTTGAAATGCCGGAGTGTGATATGCTGCGAGGCGGTGTCTCGACCAGATACCACTGCGTGATTTACGGCGACCCCTATTTTAAAAGCATCCTTATAGGCGTCTTTCAAGATGGACGAGGTGGCTTGGGAGGTGGAGGAAGTTTCCGGAGAAGTACAGCCCCAAAGCAGGAGCAAAACAACGGGTATAGCTATTTTCAACATAAGGTATTCATCTAATGGTGGAAATCAAAAATGCCGCATTTTTGCGGCATTTTCAAATATCTTTGACCATTCCCGGGCTTGCAGCTGTTTTCTTTCAAAAAACGCGCTTTGCTATGTATTGATTATCATCTGTTTATGAGCTTGATGACTTTGTGGAGTAGCTTCTCAACCAGAGATCGATACTCCCGGCAAGGGAAAATAGTTTGTGTAAAAACGCTGTAGCGTTTCCCAGATATTGGCTACTATGTGTGGTATTCTTTAACTAAGCTTTTTTGTCGGATATAAAGAGCTTAGCTGGTTGGCCTTTTTCAAATCAGGAGCTTTGTTTATTAGCGTTCTCGGGATGACTCTCATGTTCCTTTCACTTCTTTTCTTTCAGGCAAAGCACAGGCAAAAGGAAAGAAAGGCCCGAATACCGGACGTGGGCGCTCCTTACGAAAAAGTTTTGCATGCTTGAAGGCCAGAAGAAAATTATATATATCCCGTTAATTTCACGATTGGATTCAATTTCATAAAATTGCACCCCAATCTTTACTTGTAATTATTTATTCTTTCTAATTTTGACGCTTCAACTTAATCTTAACCTGATGAGAAAAAAGACAAAGATCGTTGCTACCATTTCCGACAAAAAATGTGACGTAGAGTTTATCCGTGAACTTCGCAAAGCCGGAATGAACGTGGTGCGACTAAATACAGCCCATCAATCTCATGAAGATACACTGAAGGTAAT
>CAYUJK010000129.1:4113-5190 GCA_964444895.1 uncultured Roseivirgaceae bacterium | reverse complement strand
TGGATGAGCGTGGAAGTAAAATAAAGATCATCGCCAAGATCGAAAACCAGGCAGGTGTGGACAATATCGACGAGATACTGGATCATGTATACGGCATCATGGTGGCACGCGGAGACCTGGCGGTGGAAGTGCCCCAGTACCGAATTCCCGTTATCCAAAAGATGCTCATCGAAAAGTGTGTTGCCCGAAACAAACCCGTGATCACAGCTACTCAAATGCTACACTCTATGATCCATAACCCCAGGCCCACGCGGGCAGAGATCAGTGATGTGGCCAACGCGATCTACGACGGCACCGACGCTGTGATGCTGAGCGGTGAGACAGCTTACGGCGACTATCCCATTGAATCCGTGCAAATGATGACCAATATCGCCCTGGAAGTAGAGGCCGCCAAAATTCAGAATGTCTTTAAACCTATGGTGATCTCCGAAATCAAAAATGAGATCGTTTCTTTTATCGCCTACAGCGCCGTGAAAGCCCACCAGGAGCTGAAAACCAAAGCTATTTTGGCGGATACCACCACCGGACGTACCATTAAAGCCATCGCGGCTTATCGAGGCAACTGCATTATTTTCGCGCAGTGCTACAATAAAAAGGTGATGCGGGAGCTCTCGCTTTCTTATGGTGTATATGTAAACTACATGGAAGGAAGCAAGTCAAGGGAAGGGTTTATCTACGACGGCATTCAAAGGCTGATGAACAAATCGCGCCTTTCTGCCGAGGACCGTGTGGTAGTGGTTGCAGGAAATTTTGGTGATACTATCGGCGCTTCATTTATGGAAATCAGCACCGTGCAAAATCTTCTTGACACCGTCACGAAAAGCCTGAACATACAGCCCTGAGTTTCTTTCTGCGTGGGGTTGGTACACCAAGTTTTATTTTGTCGCTGTTGTCTCCGGGTTAGTCTGCGGTTGCCTTGTCGCCAATCGCTTAAGCTTCTATTTGCACTTCCAGCATCTGGTGATTTTTGAAAACATCGGCAGCCAGGTAGATGGCTGCCCGCATAGACGACTCCGAGGCCAGTCCCTTTCCTGCTAATGAGTAGGCCACGCCGTGGTCGGGCGAAGTTCTGATTTT
>CAYUJK010000129.1:1324-4013 GCA_964444895.1 uncultured Roseivirgaceae bacterium | reverse complement strand
TAGGCATAGCCGCCCGCTTCAGCTTCCGAAGCGCCGATTTTCACTTCTACGGTATCATCCCAGCAGTTGATCACATTGATTTTCCTGTGACTTATCTGGTCTGGCCCTTTGACGTTCATGAAGTTGAAATCATTGATATCGAGCGTTTTCCGGTAGTACGAAAGCACTTTTACCGAGCCGTAGATCACCGGGGTGATCATGTTGAGCATACGGCTGTCGCTCAGGGCTTTGATCACTACTTCAGGCCCAATGCCATTAATATCTCCAAGGGTAATACCAACCACGGGTTTCCTGTTCTTGTGCTTACCTCCTTGTGACATACTCACTATCTGTTTTTTTGATGGAAAGATTTCTTCATATTTTAAGGCAGATGCCCTTCGCCTTTCATTGCCGCTCTTAAAATACATACCTTTGCAAAAGGGGCTTCCCCGGGGTCATTTGCAGAGGTACAGTCTAACGGCAAAGGTGCTCGTGTAAAGTTTGCAAGTTAATGTAATTTTTTTAATCACGGTTATATTGGAAGTAAGGGCAAAAAAATATCTGGGACAACATTTCCTGAAAGATTTGAATATTGCGAAGAAGATCGCTTCTTCGCTTACTTTTCACCAGGACTACCGCGCTTTGATAGAGATAGGTCCCGGTATGGGCGTGCTCACGCGCTTTCTGCTTGAGCGTGAGGACTGCGAACTATCGGCTATCGACCTGGACGGAGAATCGGTGGCCTACCTGGAGAAAAACCTGGCGCCTTCTCATCGCTTTCGTATCATCCACGGAGATTTCTTAAAAACCGATATCAAGGCCTTGTTTCCCGGACAGTTCGGGGTGATAGGCAATTTCCCCTACAACATATCGAGCCAAATACTTTTTAAACTGCTTGAAAACCGCGAGCATATTCCTGAATTGGTGGGAATGTTCCAAAAGGAGGTGGCCGAGAGGATATGCATCGACGAAGGATCAAAAACCTATGGCATCCTCAGTGTGCTGGTAGGAGCCTTTTATGAAAGGAAGATTTTGTTTAAAGTACCGCCGTCTGTATTTGCGCCTCCACCTAAAGTAGATTCAGCCGTTTTGCGGTTAACGAGAAAGGAACATTTCAGGCTGGATTGCGACGAGAAGCTTTTTTTCAGGGTGGTAAAACAATCTTTTCAAAACCGGCGAAAAACATTGCGCAATGCGCTAAAAGCCATAAATTTGCCCGAAGCCCTGCAACAAGACGACATCCTAAATAAGAGAGCGGAACAGCTCTCAATAATCCAGTTTATCGAGTTAACAAAAAAAATAGAAGCGTTTTGGAAAACCTCAACCAAATAGAACTGACCAAGGAATTCTTTGAAGAGTTCAGCCAAGCGGTAGCCAATAAAGACGAGAACTTTATCAGGCAGTCACTGGCTGGTTTGAGAAATGCGGATATTTCGTTGCTGCTGGAGGAGTTTGATGCGGAGCATTCCAAATATGTGCTCCAACTGCTGCCCGTGGAGGTGTCCGCCGCTATTATTAAAGACCTGGACGAAGATGTGCAGCAGGAGTTTCTGGAGTTTTTCAGCTCCGAAGAAATTGCCGCCTACATCGATGTGTTGGAAACCGACAACGGAGCCGACATTCTCAACGAACTTCCGGCAAAAAAACGGGAAGAGGTCATTGCCCATCTTTCCAACTTTGAAAAAGCAAATCACATCCTGGAGTTGCTGCGTTACGAGGACAATTGTGCCGGTGGCTTGATGGCGAAGGAGCTGGTGAAGGTGAGCCTCAACTGGTCGGTGATCCGATGCATTGAGGAAATACGCCAACAGGCTGAAGGAGTAGAAAAAATATACTCCGTATATGTGGTCGACGAAAACGACAAGCTGCTGGGCAGGGTATCGCTGAAAAACCTGCTTTTGTCCAATACCAAAGCCATGATCAGGGATATCTACGATCCGGACATCGTGTCCGTGCAAACCTACATGTATGAGGAAGAGGTAGCGGCAATCATGCAAAAGTACGACCTGGAGGTGGTGCCGGTAGTAAATATACACGGCAAGCTGGTGGGGAGAATTACCGTTGACGATATCATTGACGTAATCCGAGAAATAGCCGAAGAAGAACGGCAGATAATGGCGGGGCTTTCCGAAGACGTGGAAGAAGACGACAGCGTATGGATACTTTCGCGGGCGCGCCTGCCCTGGTTGGTGATTGGCCTGATCGGCGGTATGCTGGGCGCCAAGTTGATTGGCGTGTTTGAGCGCGACCTGGCCGAGGTGACCGCAGTGGCGTTTTTTATTCCCCTTATCATGGCAACAGGAGGAAACGTGGGCATACAATCATCGGCCCTGGTAGTGCAGGGACTGGCCAATCCCATATTTCTCAAAGAAAGCCTGTGGCGAAGGATCCTGAAGGTATTGCTGGTAGCCCTGCTAAACGGTGTAGTGTTAGCCCTGCTAATCTACCTGTTTGTGTTTCTTACCAATAGTGCCGAATTGGCTCTGGTGGTGTCGCTGGCCCTGCTTACCGTGGTGGTGCTGGCGTCTGTTCTGGGCACCATCATCCCTATTGTGTTGGATAAGCTCGGCTTTAATCCCGCGTTGGCCTCGGGCCCTTTTATCACTACTACCAATGACCTGCTGGGTCTCACCATTTACTTCACGTCTTTTCACTTGTTATACAACTACGTATAGATGATCAAAAAAGTACTCAT
The DNA here is from genome assembly GCA_964444895.1 of uncultured Roseivirgaceae bacterium. GTDB lineage: Bacteria > Bacteroidota > Bacteroidia > Cytophagales > Cyclobacteriaceae > CAJXNP01. The sequence goes on along the minus strand of CAYUJK010000129.1, from coordinate 1,339 downwards.
TTCCGATGCCATGCA
>CAYUJK010000129.1:0-1224 GCA_964444895.1 uncultured Roseivirgaceae bacterium | reverse complement strand
CCGGGAGTGGCTGCGCGAAGCCAACCGGGGCCACGAGCTTCAGGGAAAAACGGTGGCGATTATCGGGTACGGCAATATGGGGCAGGCCTTTGCCCGGAGACTCTCGGGCTTTGATTGCCAGGTGCTGGCTTATGATAAGTATAAGAAAGGCTTTTCAGACAATTTTGCCAAGGAAAGCACCCTCGAAAAGATTTTTGACGAAGCCGATGTGCTCAGCTTTCACGTGCCGCTGACACCGGAAACCCGGGGAATGGCCAATGACGATTTTTTCAAAAAATTTAAAAAGAAAATTTACCTGGTTAACACGGCCCGGGGCGAAATCCTTCCGTTGAAAGCCTTGCTAAACCAGGTGATCTCCGGCAAAATAATGGCCGCAGCATTGGACGTGCTGGAAAATGAAAAGTTTGATAAACTCACCAACGAGCAGGAACTTGCACTGCATGAATTGTTTAAACTCGATAATGTTTTGTTCACGCCCCATGTGGCCGGATGGTCAGAGGAATCTTACATCAAGATCAATGAGGCCCTTGCGAAAAAAATTAAACTTCTTAACTTAGTATAATCACATCAACTTAAGGGGGAGGTAATTATGAGTGTCAATGAACTGTTGGCTAAGGTGAATACTCGTCTGCAGAATATTTTCGAAAAGCAGATTCTGACCAATTTTCTTGTCCTCCTGCTCGTTGCTTTAATTGTATTGTCGCTTAGCCTTCCCTTTTACCTGCGCGATTTTACGGGTTTTGTAAAAGAAGTGCTCGCCGAGGCCCACGGTATGATTTTCGATATCGCCATCATTGGTATTCTCATCTACTGGCTGAACAAAAGAGGCGAGCGAACACAGATGATCAGGGCCTATAAAGATGAGATTGATGACTTCCGGCTGTGGGAGTCGGAAGAGGCGGCCTTTCGTACGGCGGGTAACATCAAGCGTCTGAACCGGCATAAGATTTACGACATAAACCTCTATAACTGCTATCTCTCCAAGGCAAACCTAAACCATGTCATCTTAAGAAATGCCAACCTCAATAACGCCAACCTGCTGAATTCGAACCTGGTAGAGTCGGACTTTAGCCACGCCCGCTTAAACCAGACACACTTTGAAAACAGCAATATGAACCAGGCCAACCTCACCGGGGCGTATGCCAATGGTGCGGTGTTCAAAGACTCCAACATGATCAAGTCGAAATTTGTAAACGCTTTTTTGATCAAGGCCGATTTTTCTAA
>CAYUJK010000128.1:5727-9455 GCA_964444895.1 uncultured Roseivirgaceae bacterium | reverse complement strand
CAGGGCAGGGAAGCACCTTCTATTTTACCTTGCCGAATGGATAGCACGCTTTGCGGCAGTGACCCGGCCTAATAAGAAACATTCCGGCGGTTTTTCAGTTTGCTAAAAGTACGACTACCTAGTAAAAAAATTTTATGTTCGTGGTATCGTTAGAAAAGGAAAATTGTCGTGATCATGCAAAACACATTCATCTCCGGGCTGGTAGCCATTATCCTATTTTCCGCTAATTTTGCCTCGTGCGGTCAAAATCAAAAAAAAGAAGTAACTATGAATAACGAATCAGTAAAGGAAGGCCTGGCTTTGGCCACGCTTGGTGCAGGTTGTTTCTGGTGTGTGGAGGCCATTTTTCAGCGTTTGGAAGGAGTGGAAAAGGTGGTGTCGGGATACGCTGGCGGGCAGGTAAAAAACCCCACATACAAGGAAGTGTGCACCGGCAAAACCGGCCATGCTGAAGTAATACAGGTTCACTATGACCCGGCGGTAATTTCCTTTGAAGAGCTTCTGGAAGTGTTCTGGCAAACGCATGACCCTACCACGCTAAACCGGCAGGGCAATGACGTGGGGCCGCAGTATCGCTCCGCCGTATTTTACCATGACGATAATCAGAAGAAACTGGCGGAAGAATACAAGGCCAGGCTAAATGAAGAAGGCGCATTTGATAGTCCTATCGTAACGGAGATCAGTCCATTTACAAACTTTTATGTGGCGGAAGACTATCATCAAAACTACTTCAACGAAAATGGGAATCAGCCCTATTGTGCTATCGTCATTGCCCCAAAAGTGGAAAAGTTTGAAAAGGTTTTTAAAAACAGGTTGAAAGCCAATTAGTGTCTGTCCTGTCTATAAAGTCATTACGCCAAGGGTTCGTGCCTGACTTAATTTTCTTTTTGAATAAAAAAAACTAAATTCATTTTTTGCTGATCTTACCGGTCTTCGGTAACACGCAAATCATCGGATTATGAAAGAAGGATTTGCCATAAAAGTAAACGGAAGACTCCATGAAGTACAGGTGGAGCCTGATACTCCTTTGCTGTATGTGTTGAGAAATAACCTGGAATTGAATGGCCCGAAGTTCGGCTGCGGGTTAGGGCAGTGTGGCGCCTGCATGGTGTTGATGGATGGGCGGCCGCAGATTTCCTGCCTGATGCCTGTGAGTGCCGTAGGAGAGCGAGCGATCCTCACATTAGAAGGGCTGCAATCCGAAAGTGGAACACTGCATCCGGTCCAGCAGGCGTTCGTAGATGAGCAGGCCGCACAGTGTGGCTATTGCCTCAATGGCATGGTCATATCTTCCGTAGGTTTGCTGAATGAATATTCTAAACCCGATATTGAAACAATCAAAAAGCGCTTGCAACTGCATATTTGCCGCTGTGGTGTTCACTCGCGGGTAGTCCGGGCCGTGCAGCGCGTTGCGGAGGGATAGCAGCATGGAAAGCGCAACAAAAACATAGAGCCCCGAAAAACACCTCGGGTCAAGATACTTTCATCAATAACGCACTTGAAGGGTGATTGTATTTGATGAACAGCTCGGATTGAGTCCGCATAAGTGGCCTGTTAACCCGCAGGCCACTTTTGGTTTTTGTGCCGTTTAGTCGATCTTCAGAATTTCCACCTCTACCCGGCGGTTTCGAATCCGTCCCTCAGGGGTGTTGTTGTTGTCGATCGGTAGGGTGGGGCCGTACCCTTTGGCGCTGATCCGTCGCCGCGATACACCCCTTTCGATCAGGTAGTTCATAATGGCGTCGGCTCTCAGTTGTGAAAGTTCCATGTTAGACTTGAAAAAGCCCTGATTGTCAGTATGACCCCTCAGCATAATTTCCATATTGTCATTATCCGTCATGAGTTGGTAGAGCCTTTCGAGTTCTGTTTCAGATTCGGGTAAAATTTCCGCCTTACTTTGCACAAAAAACAGGTTATTCAACTGCACAATTTGTCCTACTTCTATCGGAACCAGGTAAAGGTTTTTTTCTTTTTCCAGAAAATCGTCTACCTCCGTAAAATCTTCATTTTCCAGTACCGAAATATAGCCTTTTGCTTTGGCCAGGAAGCCATACTTTTTCCCCGCAGGGATCACTATTTTGTAGGAGCCGTCCAGTGGACTGGTTTTGGCTATTCCTTCCTCGCTTTTGTCAGAGAGACTTTCATAGTTGATTTCGGCATCAACCGGCTGATTGGTTTTTTTGTCGAGCACCCTGCCGGCCAGCATGATCACAGGGTCGGGTTTTATGTCTTTCTTGAGTGATATTCTGTAAATATCTTCATTTACTTCTTTCTTAGACTTTTCGTCCATGGTAGAAACGAAGTATGCATAATCTCCACGGGCGGTAACGGTATAGTAGGCGTCCCATGCTGTGGTGTTGATTTCCTTGCCGATGTTCACCGGCGTAGTCCATTTTTTCCAGGTATCGTCCAGGCGCCGGGTGTAGAAGATGTCGCTGCCACCGAAGCCGCCGTGACCGTCTGAAGAGAAATACAGCGTTCGGTTGTCAGCTGCCAGGAAGGGGGAGTATTCTACTTTTGGGGTGTTGACTACAGGGCCCAGGTTTACCGGCGTTGAGAAGGAGCCGTCTTCCTGCCGGAAGCTCACGTACAGGTCCTGGTCTCCGTGCGAATCGGGCATTTCTATGGCCAGAAGCAGGTATCGCTCGCTATTGGAAAGGTAAAAATCCTGAAATCGATTCCTGTTTTGAAAGCCCTCTATGTGGATTCTTTCGGGGTGGGTCCAGCCATCCCGGGTTCGGTGTGAGATCGATACCCCATTGCCTTCTATGCTGCCGTCGGGATTGTAGGCGTTGATCACCAGCACGGTGTTTCCATCGGGCGAAACGGAGCAAATACCGTTGGGCTCCCGGTCGTTTAGCGGGGCGCCAATGTTTTGAGCCAGCCGCCATTTGCCATTTACGTGGTCAGAAAAGTAGATGTCTTGCATGTCTTTTTTTCCGCCGATATTCGAGGGATAATTTTGCCTTACGAAATACAGCGTAGCGCCATCGGGTGATATCAGCGGCTTTATTTCCTTGTATTCCGTATTGATGAGGGAGCTGAGTCTTTCTTTTTGAGCCGAAAAAGTAATTTCTTCGGCTATCACGGTTTTTTCACTTTGGCTTATTTCCCTGATCGTCTCTTCGTTCACTTTCAGCGAACTTATTCCCACAGCATCTATCTGGCACCATCCTTTGGCGCTGATCGCATTCACGTGCACGGTAAGTTTGTTCACCGGAAAGTCGATGCTCTCGGTAGGAATGGTGAGAATTCGCGAATAAATACCGAGGTCCTGTGGCTGGTGTTCAAATACGGTATATTCTTTTCCCTGCGCATCAAATACGACCACTTTTGAAACCCTTCCGGGCTTGAAATTTTCAGCGATCAATATTTCTTTCACTACCTGGGGATTGTCAAAACCAAGCGTCACCGTGGCGTAGGCTTCTTCGGTGCTGAGGCGAAAGGCATTTTCATTCAGGCTGCCGTAGGGATATGCGTCGGGTGCGCCGAGCAGCTTTTCGCCAGACCAGGCCCCTGATTCTTTGAAGCCGTTGTACTGAAAGATAAGTTGCGAGGCCCATTGGATTTCCTGCGCTGTAGCGAGGGTATTCACCAGCAAAAGCCCGAAAACAAGGGAAGTAATTGTGTGTTTAATGATTATTTTAATCATGTTGGTTTGGTTTATACCTCTTTTTTTTGAAAATAAAATAATCAATAAATTCTGAATCGGGCAGGTTTTATTTTGG
>CAYUJK010000128.1:0-5627 GCA_964444895.1 uncultured Roseivirgaceae bacterium | reverse complement strand
TTTTTTTGAAAATAAAATAATCAATAAATTCTGAATCGGGCAGGTTTTATTTTGGGCAATTTAGCACGGGAATAGTTTTGGTCTCAAAATTCAAATGTTTTTAAATCGGACTCACTATATTTGCCCAAGTTTTCACTAACCATTTAATTTTTATGCAAAATTCTATTGTAAATAAGTCAGCCGACAATATACGAATCCTATCTGCGGCAATGGTAGAAAAAGCCAAATCGGGCCACCCTGGCGGGGCAATGGGCGGTGCGGATTTTGTACAGATTCTGTATTCGGAATACCTGAACTTCGATCCTGCCGATATGACCTGGCAGAACCGCGACCGGTTTTTCCTTGACCCGGGCCACATGTCTCCCATGCTTTATTCTATACTTTCTTTAGTGGGAACTTACTCGATGGAAGACCTGAAGAACTTCAGGCAGTGGGGTAGCGTTACTCCCGGGCACCCGGAAGTGGATGTAGAGCGAGGCGTGGAAAATACCTCCGGACCGCTCGGCCAGGGACATGCTTTTGCTGTGGGAGCCGCTATTACAGAAAAATTTTTGAAACACAGATTTGGCGACTGGATGTCGCATAAAATATACGCCTACATTTCTGATGGCGGTATACAAGAGGAAATCTCACAAGGCGCCGGCAGGATAGCCGGGTACCTGGGCCTTGGCAACCTGGTCATGTTTTTCGATTCAAATGACATCCAACTGTCTTCCGTTACGGACGATGTAACCAGCGAAGACACGGCCAGGAAATACGAAGCCTGGGGATGGGAAACGATGACGATAAACGGCAACGACCCCGACGAGATCCGAAAGGCGCTTGACAGGGCAAATGCACAATCGGAAAAACCCTTCCTGATCATCGGTAAAACAACCATGGGTAAAGGCGCCCTGGATGCGGATGGCAAGAGCTTTGAAAGGAAGGTTTCTACCCACGGCATGCCGCTGGGCGAAGCCGGAGCGTCATTTGAAAACAGTATTAAGAATCTTGGGGGCGATGTCAATAATCCTTTTGCCATATTCCCTGAAGTAGAGGAGTACTGGAATGAAGTGAAGAAGAAAAAGGCCGAATACGCCAAAAAGAAACGAGAAGAGCAGGCGCAGTGGGAAAAAGCCAACCCGGAACTGGCAGCCAAGTGGAAACTGTTCCATTCAGGAAATATTCCCGACATTGATTTCGAAGCTATCGCACAGAAAGAAGGGGTGGCTACCCGGGCTGCTTCCAGCGCGGTATTGGCGGTGTTTGCGGAGAAAGTGGAAAACATGATCGTGGCCTCTGCCGACCTTTCCAATAGCGACAAAACCGATGGTTTTTTGAAAAAGACTTCTTCTTTCAAAAAGAACGACTTTTCGGGCGCCTTTTTGCAGGTGGGTGTGGCGGAGCTCACTATGGGCGCTATCGCTAACGGTATGGCCCTGCATGGGGGTGTAATTCCCGTGTGCGGCACATTCTTCGTGTTCTCGGATTTCATGAAACCTGCTGTGCGCCTGGCGGCGTTGATGCAGTTGCCTGTGAAGTATGTGTGGACGCATGACGCCTTTAGGGTGGGAGAAGATGGCCCTACTCATCAGCCCATAGAGCAGGAAGCACAGATACGGTTGCTGGAGACCCTTAAAAATCACCACGGCGAAAACAGCATGACAGTACTGAGGCCGGCAGATGCCCTGGAAACCTCTGTGGCCTGGAAAATAGCCGTAGAAAATACCAAGACACCAACGGCCTTGTTGCTGTCGCGACAAAACATCAAGGACCTGCCCGCAAAACCAGGGTCTACGCGGTACAAAGATGCCCTGGAGGCGTACAAGGGTGCATATATCGTGAAAGACGCGGAAGGAAAGCCCGATGTAGTGCTGGTAGGCAATGGCTCGGAAGTATCTACGCTGTATGACGGAGCCATGCTTCTTGAAAAAGAAAAAGGCCTCAAGGTGCGCGTGGTATCGGCGCCGTCAGAAGGACTTTTCAGAAATCAACCCAAAGAATATCAAAAGCAAATAATCCCTGACAATGTACCGGTATTTGGCATGACCGCCGGTTTGCCGCTTACGTTAGAAAAGCTGGTAGGACCTTTTGGAAAAGTCTATGGCCTGGAGCATTTCGGATATTCTGCGCCTGCCAAGGTGCTTGACGAGAAATTTGGCTACACGGGTCAAAATGTGTTTGACAAAGTGGTGGAGTACCTCAACGAGTACCAGGGCGTTTCTGCCTGAAAATCAAACAGCGAATTTCAGTTTAGAAATTGAAGATCAGAAAATACAAAGCTCGGTCTGCTGCATGGCAGACCGATTTTTTATTATATTAGGGGAGTATTTTGCGTAGCGAATATTGAAAAAAAAGAGCACCATAGTTGACGAGATACTGCATTTTGAGGAACACATCGACTACCTCATTTTTCGCAGGGCTGCCCTCATTAGCCTGTTTTCGGGCGGGGTAATGTGGTTTGTGAAGGTCCTGGAGTGGATCACCAACTCCGACTTTGGCACCCTCGGCATCTACCCGCGCACATTGCGGGGCAGCATTGGTATTTTAACATCTCCACTTATCCATGCCGACTTCATGCACCTCATTTCCAATTTTGTCCCCTTATTTACGCTGATGGTTTTTCTGTTCTATTTCTACCGGAGAATAGCCTGGGAAGTATTTGTATGGATTTACCTCACCATCGGCATCTGGGTGTGGGCGTTTGCGCGCGAAGCGTACCACATTGGTTCCAGTGGACTTGTATATGGCCTTGCTTCCTTTCTTCTCACCAGTGGCCTCATTAGCCGCAATGTACGGCTGATTGCCGCCTCGTTGATTGTCGTTTTCTTACACGGCGGAATCTTCAGCGACATCCTGCCCAGTGAAGTGGAGTCTAATATTTCCTGGGAGTCGCATCTGACGGGCTTTCTGGCGGGAATAGCATTTGCCGTTTTTTTCAGAAAGCACTACAAGTATACGCGCCCCAAAGAGGAAGATGATGACAACGACCCGGAAATTCACGATGGCCTCAGCAACACGTCAGACAAGGCGATTGAATTTCACTACGTGTACAAACAGGAGAGGAATAAAGGTAAATAAAGCGCACACTTGTTTTAACTTTCCCTACTTTCCATATCTTTGCAAGCCGTTTGATTAACTTAATAAAAATGAAAAATTTATCTCTTATCCTTAGCATAGTTCTGCTTGTAGCTGTGGCTGTACTTTATGTACTGCATTTTTCTGTGGGCAGTCAAATAAGCGAACACCAGGATACCGTAAAGGAATCGTTGGATTCATTTGAAATGCCGGTGGCGTACGTGAATACCGACACCGTATTGAGCAAGTATGAGCTTTTCAAAAAGATGTCTAAAGACCTGGAGGAAAAGCAAAAAAAGGCCGAACAAAACCTGAAGAGCCGGGCAGATGGTTTTCAGCGTGAAGTGCAGGAATTCCAGAGCACCGTAAACAACCTGACGATAAACCAGGCAAAAGCACTTGAAGAAAGCCTCCGGCAAAAGCAACAAAATCTCATGGTGTATGAGCAGACACTTACCCAGCAGTTGATGCAGGAAAGCAACGAAATGAACGAACAATTGTACGTGAAGCTGAGCGAGTTTCTTGAAAAATACGGCAAGGAGAACGAGCTGAAATTGGTCGTTGCCTATACCAACCGTGGCGATGTGCTCTACGCCAATGATGCCCTGGACATTACGGATATCGTAATCGAAGGCCTGAATAAGGAATATTCAGAATCGCTGGAAACAGAAGTAAAAGAATAAGGCAATACAAAAAGTAAAAAAAGCCTGCTGGTTTACGATACCCAGCAGGCTTTTTTTGTTACCGGGCAATAGGTGCTGCCAGGCATCCGTCAGGAATTTGGAACGCATCGGTAAGGGCAACTGCGTCTTGTCGAATATCCCAGCACAATTCATTCACCATCCGCCGGATAGCCTTGGTTTTTACCCCCGTCATGTAGTCGTGCTCCAGGTACCAACCCTTGTTTTTTTCTATTTGCGAAAGCGCAAACAGGTCGCAGAGCTTTTTCAGGATGGCCCGGCAGCCAGGGTCTTCAGTCCTCTCCACTTTCAAAATAAACTGCTCTAACACCACTCGTTCTACATAGGCAAAGCCCACGTTCAACAGGTGATATTGCGTTTGGTTGAAGGCGTCAAAGGAATCCATTCCATTGTCGATATGTTTTTTCAATCTCCGGGCGGCAGAGGTTAATATGTCTCTTTCACGGTAACGGAAAGCGTTCAATTGAAACTCAGGGTCCAGAAGGTGTTCTTTATCTGTATTTCGCACTGTGATGGGGTTCATTTCCTGGATCGACGTTTTTGCCTGGTCGACCACATAGTTCAAAATACCGAAGAAATTCATGTTGCTGAATTCCTGCTTAAACTCCGTCAGGCGGCTTTTCGCGACCAACTGCATCAGCACGGTGTTGTCGCCTTCAAATGTGGTGTACACATCTGTGTCGTTTTTGAGCGCATCGATCCGGTTTTCAGAAAGGTACCCTTTGCCACCACAGCATTCGCGGCACACCTGTAGCGTATGGGTGGCATTCCATGTGGTAGATGCTTTCAGGCCCGCTGCCAGTGCTTCGATTTCCTGTACGTCATCGTCGCTGCGGGCCAGGTATCTTTGCGTCACGTATTCCAACGCAAAGTGAAGGGCATAACTATTGGCCAGCAAGGGCATGAGGCGCCTTTGGTGGGTTTTGTAATTCAAAATGGGAATTTCGGGGCTGTTCTCAGGACCAAACTGCCGCCGGCCATCGCCATACCGAATAGCGATGGTAAGCCCGGATTTTGTGGCGCTGAGCCCCGAGCGGGGTATGCCGATTCTACCGCCCACCAGCGTGCCCAGCATCGTAAAAAAGCGCCTGTTGTCGCTGGAAATAGGACTGGTAAACTTTCCGTCGCTCGTCACATCGGCAAAGCGGTCCAGCATATTGTCCTTTGGGATTTCTACCTGGTGAAAATGGATAATCCCATTATCTACACCGTTAAGCCCCATTTTTCTCCCGCAGTCCTCTATTGTAATGCCTTTTAGCGGCTGGCCGGCGTCGTCCCGAAGTGGTACAAGGAACGCATTTACGCCGTAGTCTTTACCATTGAGAATGAGTTTGGCAAAAACGGTAGCCATCTTGCCGTGCATGGCGGCGTTGCCAATGTATTCCTTGCGGGCTTGAGGCGTAGGCGTATGAATGGTGAATGTCTTCGAATCTACGTGGTAGGTGGCGGTAGTTTCAATCCCCTTTACGTTAGAGCCGTGGCCGGTTTCTGTCATGGCAAAGCATCCCGGAAGCTCCAAGGTGCCTATCGATCGCAGGTATTTCTGATGGTGTTTTTCTGTGCCCAGGAAGTAAATGCTCATGCCAAAAAGCCCGAACTGAACGCCAAACTTGATCACCGTGCTCAGGTCGTGGTAGCTCAGTGTCTCCATCACGGAAAAATAGCCGGCCATGTCGTTTTGCCCTCCATACGCCTCGGGATAGGCCATGGCGCCAAAGCCCTGCCTGGCCAGGTGACGACACCACTCCAGCACCTGTTCCCGGTATTCTGTCATCGATTCTCCCTGGTAGTAGTTGAACACCGGATCGCTTATCACCTTCTTGACTTTTTCGATGAGTGGGGCATTGGGGCCATCGAGGAGCGAGGCCA
>CAYUJK010000127.1:0-9477 GCA_964444895.1 uncultured Roseivirgaceae bacterium | reverse complement strand
CCCTCGTGTGCCACAAACTTGACGGTGAGTATGTTGCCCGGACTGCCGGTGATGATTTCTGCAGGGATTTGGTAGTCAAGGTCGTAAAACGCACTTTCCGAACCCTCAAGGGTCACCGTAGCCAGATGCTTTTCATTGATCAAAATATCAAACGTACGCCCTTTGTCAGCTCCGGAGTAGGTAATCCGCAGCGTCTTTCCCTCGCGGTTTTTGTCTTTCAGGTCGTAGCTGAACCACCCTTGGGCATGCCGCCAGAAACGGCCCTCGTGTATGCCCATTTCCGTTTTTTCTCCTTTGAAATTGTGGTCCGATTCGGGCTGCTGCTCTCCTGTGGCTACCTGGTCCACCGTAATCGCTTCCAGCGCCAGCATTTCCTGTTCTTTTTCACGCATGGCTTGCTTCTTCTCTTCCAGCTCTTGCGGAGTGGTCACCGGCCAGTAGAGCATGTAGCGGGCTTCGTGAATGTTGAAAAAAGGAATGAGCTTAATATCCCGATACTCCTCCGGGTAAAGGCCTGATACGGAGAATGTCAACGGTTCACCCTCGACACGCCGGACATTTGTCACCACATCGTCGGTTTCGGTAACGATCATCGGCGCCTCTTCCACCGGATAAAGCCTGCCGCCGGCAACGTGGCCCATGCGGCTATCATCGGCCCAAAGCCCGTCCAGGTTGTCGGTTTCTGTGACAGCGGCCAGCACTACCGGGCCATGTACGAAGGAAACCCAGGGAGAATTGTCAGGAAGTGGCTCTGCCTGGGTATGCATGGGTAGGGTGATGGAAACGACGTCGCCCGTTTTCCATTTTCGATCTACAGAAATAAAAGAAGACGGCGCGGTAGATATTTTTTGGACTTCTCCATTGATGGCAAGCTTAAGCTCACCGGCCTTCACCCAGCCGGGGTACCGGATGTGCAAGGCAAATTGCTGCGGTTCATCAAGTTCTAACTTTATTTCAGAAGTCTCTTCAAATGGAAATTTGGTGTTTTGCGTAAGGACAATCCCTTTCTCTTTCCAGTTGAGCGTAGAAGCCATGAAGAGGTTCACATAGATGTCTTCGTCATTATGGGCATAGATAAGTTCGCCGTATTTGCCGTGGTTTTCCAGCCCGGAACCTACGCAGCACCAGAATCCTTCATGAGGCTGCGAATACACCCTGTAGTGCCTTGGCCGCATGGGCGTGAAATACACAAACCCACCTTTTTCGGGGTGTTGTGAAGAAAGGATGTGGTTATAGGTCGCCCGTTCGAAATAGTCCAGGTAGCTGGCATTGCCGCTTGATAAGAACAGCATCTGCGTAAGCCGGAGCATGTTGTACGTGTTGCAGGTTTCCGGTCCCTGGTTCGATTCGAGCATGGGCCCGAAGTCGTCCGTGGGGTGGAAGTGCTCGCGTACGCTGTTTCCGCCGATCGACACTGAGCGATCGTTTACCACCGTTTCCCAGAAGAATTTGGCTGCTTCTTCCCAGCTTTTGTTTTCGCTGAGTACCGCCACACGCTCAAACCCGATTACTTTTGGGATCTGCGTGTTGGCATGGAGGCCTGTGAGCTTGTCTTCCTTTTGAAGGAGCGGATCGAGGATGAGCCTGTGCGAAAATTTTTCTGCCAGCTCCAGGTACTTGTTGTCGCCGGTGATGGCGGCTACGTCAGCAAAAACCTCATTGAGGCCCCCGTGTTCGCTGCGCAACATGTCCTGGATTTGCTCTTCTGAGAGGCCGGAGGTGATGCCGATGAACCAATCAGTGAGGTCAACGAGCATGCCTTTCGCCTTTTCATTCCCTGCGATGAGGTAGGCGTCGCGCAGACCGGCAAAGATCTTATGAATATTGTACAGTGGCACCCACTTGCCATTCAGGGAGAAGTTTCCCGCGTCAATATTCCCTTCGGCAATTTCTTTCCAGATTTTTTGTCCGTCTGGAACGCCGCCCACGTAGCCGTTTCCATTTTTTTGCTGGCATTCCTCAAGCGCATCGATCATGTAGTTCAGCCTTTCCATCAATTCTGCATTTCCGGTGGAGGCATACATCAGCGCCAGGGCCGAAAGGTAATGCCCGCCGATGTGCCCGTCCAGGCCAGTGTTTTCCCAGTTTCCATAGCGCTCGGCTTTGGGCTCTATGCCCGCGTCGATCAGAAAGGGCGCCAGCAGCCGGTCGGCATCCAACTCAAGGATGTACTGCATGTCAACTTGCTGGGCATTTTGGAAGGGGCTTTCCAGCAGACGAACAGAAGAGAGCGGGAATGTTTGAAGCCGTACGTCTTTTATCTCCTCACTCGGCGTACAGCCTGCGAGAAGCCCGGAGATCAGGATAGCCATTAACCGGTACCTGATGTTAACGTGCTTGGCAGCACTCAAAAGCTGTTGTGTAGTATTCGGTATCATTTTTAATAATAGTTTCAAATGTGAGTGTTTTCTTCCTGTTCGTTGCTCAGGGATTCTTCAGATAAATTAAAGGTATTTTTTACTATTAATCAAGTGAAATACTATAGAACTCGTTCATAGCACACAAAGGCACAATTAAAAACATCTTGCGCCTTTGTGTGCTTAACAGTAGTAGTCATTAGACCACTCTCAATTATCAAGTTTACATTTTTAATACCCGTCGTTTTGGGTCAAGTTTGAATTTTTTTCCACTTCAGGGCGGGGTAGAGGAAAAAGCGTCCTGTAGTCACCATTTGGCGAATGGGATAACCAGGACTTTGTCGTAAATACGCCAAATCGTATTAAATCCGTGCGTCGGCGACCTTCCTGGCAAAATTCCCATCCCAGTTCGTCAAGGAACCTGCCATATTGAATATCATCACCACCTTCGTCAGTAGAAGTTAAATGATTTCTGAGACCATAATCATAGGAGCTTCCTTCTAATAACTCATCGCCCGTCACTTCTGCTTTCTCTGGAGCGTCCCTAAAATTACGTTCCCTTACAGTAGTAACAATTTCAGCGGCATCATCTGCGTTGCCCGTTCGCAAGAGGCTCTCGGCTTTCATCATCAACACATCGGCATACCTGAAAAGCGGGAAATCATTGCTCAGGCGATTGGTAGCTCCCATTTCTATTTCAAATTTTCCTAACCTGAAACCATGTACCTCTTCCGAATAATCGACACCCGGAACTTCATTGATAAACCTTAGGGGTTCGCCTGCGAAACTGCCCAGCGTACAATACAGACTGTCGCCTAATGCCGAATATTGCTGTCCTTTGATATAGTTGTCTTTGTACCTGGCATCGTCAGGATCAAAGGAACTAATGAACTGCGGCACAGCACAGACACCTCCCCAGGGAGTAGACTGAAGTTTATAGGTAGCTTGATTGGCAGGCTGAAGGGTTTGCATGTGAATGTCGAACGCATTCCAATTGGTGACATATCGAGAGTCAAAGGGAAGTGCAAAAATGATCTCCTTTGAGCCCTCATTATCAGTTATGAAAACATTTTTTTGGTCATTTTCCAGCTCATAACCAGCTCCTGAGTTGATAATGGCATCACATGCTTCGATACATTTATCGTATGCAGCTTCGCCTGCATAAACCTCAGCATTCAGGTACATTTTCGCCAGCAAAGCATATCCTGCCCAGCGATTAAACTTACCATAGGTTGCCTCGTTATTCTCCTCACTCACCAATGGAATATTTTCGAGAAGCTCGGCAATAATAAAATCATACACCTCTTTTCTTGTACTCTGTTCTGGTAGAAACCCTTCGGGAACATCAAAGCGATCAACGATCGGCACATTCCCGAAAACATCGCACAGCACCCAGTAATATGAGGCTCTGAGAAGCTTCATCTCGGCAATTAAAGCAATCTTATTTTCTTCTTCGACGGGAATTTCACCGGACTCTACCTGATAGATTACTCTGTTACAGTTGTTAATACCTGAGTAGGTACGGTTCCAGGTGTTTAATGCAACATCATCATCGGTGGTCCATTTATGTTCGTGAAGACGACGGTACACCCCGCCATCCACCCACCCATTGGGGCGTGCTGGTGTTAGCATTTGATCTCCGGTAACTTCATTGGCCCTGTATAATCCGTTCCATTCCAGCATTACAGCGCGCCAATTTACATAAGCTGCACCTGCCAGGGCTGTCAAATCATCCCCGGTTGGAGTAAACTGATCTACAATCACACGGTCAAAATCTTTGTCGTATAAATCTGTACATGAAACACCGCCAACTATTAAAATGGCTGTTATTCCTATTCTGATCTTATTTGATATATATTTTGAACTTAATTTTTTCATCGCTATAGAAATTAGAATGTAACATTTAAACCCACTGTAAAAGTCCTCATGGTTGGGTATTTATCCCGGTTATCAATACCAGGCGCCAATCCGGCACCACTGTTGATGTTAATTCCGCCTTGTGATCCCCCGCCTTCGGTAACCAAACTAACTTCCGGGTCTATTCCTTTATAGCCAGTAATAATGAGGGTGTTCAATGAAGAAACATAAATCCTGGCCGACTGAATAAACTTGATGTTCGCATTAGGGAAATTATATCCTAAAGTAATGTTGTCAATTTTCCAATAATCACCATTTTCCACATAATAGCTGTTAAACTCATGGGGTGACCTTAATTGGGTTTTTCCAAAAACTGGATCAAACGCATTGTCCAGCAAGTTGTATTGCGTATAAGTTGGATTCTCATACATCATTCTCTGGGTATTCACCACTTGGAATTTAAAGGCTCCCCGTTGGGTAATACTCAGGTCCCAGTTTTTATACCTGAAGTTGTTTATCCAACTTGCATAATATTTGGGAAGACCATTTCCTATAACCTGCTTATCCCCAAAAGAATGGGTAAAATCGCTGTAATTAACCCTTTCTCCACTGGGGCTTTCATAGATCCACTGCCCATAATTAGCAGCATCATCCGGATCGTTGCCGATATCCACCACCTTAAATCCGTAGAAATTTCCAAGTGGCTCGCCTACCCTTACAATGTGAGTAAAGGTTTGCACCGGTGGACCAGTGTAGCCAGTAGTGAAATAATCAGTTGAAGCCTGGTACAAATCGTTCGACAAGCTGATCAATTTGTTGGTATTAGTAGAAAACGTAACAGTTGACGACCATTCAAAATCATTGGATTGAACCGGAATAAGGTTTAACAGAACTTCAAGGCCCTTATTTTCCATTTCGCCAACATTGGCCCGGGTAGTTGTGTAAAGATTCGGAGGGCTTGGGACGGCATAGTCAAAAAGCAAGCCGTCGATTTTGCGGATATAGTAATCAATGCTACCGCTGATACGGCTATTCATTAGGGCAAAGTCTATTCCGAAATTAGTTTCGTGTTTTTCCTCCCATCTCAAATCAGGATTGGGGTTTTGAGCAGGCACTAACACTCTAACCCATGATCCATTTACATATACGTAGTCCGCATAGTCTAACAAAGAAATGCCTCCGAACAGGTCGGAAGGACGTGTTCCCGTAATGCCATATCCCGCTCTTAGTTTTAAGTCGTTAAAAAGTTGCTGCCCTGACATAAAAGACTCATTGCTAAGTCTCCAACCAGCGGAAATGGCAGGAAAAATACCCCACGGCTGGTCTGTGCCATATAGTTCACTCGCCGCCTCTCGTCTCAAACTTGCCATCAACAGATATTTGTCGTTGTAATTGTAGTTGAGCCGTCCAAAAAATCCTATCAGGTTAGTCTCTGTGTGAAAACTACGCACAGGATCGGGTACATCTCCTCTTTTAACCGCTTCTCCAAGGCCGATGTTGTAATGTCCAAACTGATCGGTTGGAAAGTCCCAATTCTCCATAAAAGTATCCGAGTATTCCCTGTCTTGATAACTATATCCAATCAAGGCCTTTAGCTGGTGATCACCAAAAAATTTGGAATACTCAGCGGTAAGCTCTGCCAGTCTGTCAATGGATTCAGCAGCCCCGATATTTACATAGCCGTTACGACTGTCTCTCAGATTTGAGATGTGTTGTTTCGTTTCTGAATAGCCATTATTGCGATTCCATTTGGAATAAGACAACAAGCTGGTTAACCGAAGGCCTTCGAATGGTTCGAAAGTAATGGTATTGTTGAACCTCGTAAGGTGTTCCAGTGCTTTTCCATCACTCTCATTCAGGTTAGAGACAGGATTTTCATATTCAAACTTATCGGTTTCCTGAAACCAGTTTCCCTCTTCATCTCTTAAAGGAGCTGTGGGATTTTGAATAATGGTTTGCCGGTAGTTATACCCGTTAAATCCATTCTGCCTTCGTGTAGAACTTAAAATATTGAAGTTCAACTTCAATTTGTCATCTAACATGTTATGGTTGATGTCTGCCCGCCCCATCAATGCCTTATTATATGAGTTTAAAAACATCCCCTCGGCAGCATTGTAATTAATGTTTAACAAGTAGTTAGTTTTAGGACTTCCTCCCCGGAATGTGAGATTGTGTACCTGGCTGACAGGATTGCGTGAGATTTCGTCGAGCCAGTCAGTGCTCGCACCCAAATCACTATTCTCATCTCTGTGGCCGTCTGCAATCTGCTGCCGGTAATCGTCGGCGGTGGACACATTTAGCTTTCTTGCAATTGATTGAATGCTGGCAAACCCGGCATATTCTACAGAGCTTTTGTAGTCGCCACTAGCCCTTCGGGTAGTGACTAAAATAACGCCGTTTGTACCTCGTGTGCCGTAGATGGCAGCGGCAGATCCATCTTTAAGCACATCAATAGATTCTATGTCTTGCGGAGCTACAGTCCTCAAATCGCCCGGAACGCCATCGATAAGGATCAGAGGATCAATACTTGCTCCTATTAAGGTTGTATTTCCTCTGAGTAGAATTTGGGTGGTTTGTGTGGGATCCCCGGTCGGGGATACGACTGTGAGACCTGCTACTTTACCTTGTATCAGTTGTCCTGCATCGGTCACACTTCCCTTGATAAAGTCGGCTTCCTTCACGGAAGCAATCGAGCTTGTAACATCCCCCTTTTTCTGGGTTCCATATCCTACAACGATGATTTCTTCTAGTGAAGTGATGTCAGATATCATCTGCATATCTATCACAGAGCGATTTCCTACGACTACTTCTTCCGTGATAAAGCCTACAGAACTAAATACCAGGATTGATTCTTCGAAGGGCACTTCGACGCTGTAATCACCGTTTACGTCGGTAACAGTGCCGGTACTGGTTCCCTTGATCACTACGTTTACTCCCGGCAATCCGTCCGGACTTTCGTCGCTCACCACTTTTCCCGTTACAGTGACCGATTGCATCACTACCACCGGTTCAATTTGCTTATGGGTTAACTTTTTAACATAAATGTTGTTGTTGATTTGCTTGAAGCCCACATTGGCCTCTTTTGAAATCAGCATGAGGATTTCGGAAATCCCTATCTCGTTTCCCTTGAGGTTGATTTTTACATTTTGAGATCGAAAATCCTTTTTGTCGTACGAAAAAATAAAGTTCGTTTTTGATTCGATTTCTTTCAGGGTTTCCTCTAATGTGGCATTTTGTACCTTCAGGCTTATTTTGACATCATAAACGCTCATAGGCTTTTGAGCCTGACCGTCCAGCGCTGGTAGCATGCTGTATGCGAAGCACTGTATTAAAAAGCCATATAGTGTGAACTTAGTCATACTAAGTAATACATCAGTAAAACTTTTTTTCATAATTTTAGGTGTTTAAAATGGGTTACTACTTCATTTTGAGCCCGGTTATGCGCTTCTGTTTTAGCTGGTAACTATTGCGAGCGGCTATCCGGTTTGCTTCCCGTGATTTTCTGTCCGGAAAATCACGGGATTCTTTTTTACACGATTCTTTCTTTCATATTTTGAATTTTAGTTAAAGATGATTTCAACTTGTTGGCCGCTAATTTCGTAGCGGATGTTTTTGGAAAACTTCAATCCGTCCAAAACACTCTCCAACGATACATTTTTCTGATAGGCTGTAGTAAAACTCCATGCAGTAGCCGGACGGTTTCTAAAGATGATTTCTATGCCGTACCATTTTTCGAGCTTATCTTTGATCTCATCTATATCGGCATTCTCAAACACGAGTATGCCGTCTTTCCATCCGGTCGCCAGCCGATAGTCAAAATTCCTTACAGCAAAAAGTCGGTTTTCTTGGAAATAGACGACTTCCTCTCCCGGTGCCAAAATGTATTTCTCTGCCTCTTCTGACTTTGCGACAGATGTGACCTCCACCTTTCCTTCAGTGAGAGAAACCACTACGTCTTTGGAATTTGAATACGCCTTTATATTAAATGAGGTGCCTAATGCCCTGGTCTCGATAGATCCTGATAGCACAATGAATGGTCTGAGAGAGTCTTTTGCAACTTCAAAATATGCTTCTCCGTCAAGGACGACTTTTCGCTCGTTTTCTTCAGTTTCCTCCGTAAAAAGTAATTTGCTGGCGGAATTAAGTATCACCCGTGTGCCATCCGGAAGTTTGGTTGTTAGCTTTTCTCCATGGTCTGTGTTCTTGCTTATGGCTGCCTTGGCAGATAGTCTGTCGGTTTCAGAAGGAAGTAATTTGAAATAGACAGTAACCGACACAAGGAAAAAAATAGCGACAGATGCCGCAATTTTCCAGGGAATAACCCATTTGTTTTGCAAAAATCCGGCTGGTTTTTCCGATTTCCTTATGTCGGCCTCTAACATTTTGGAGAGAATGCCCGAGTACAGTTTATCCATATCTGTTTGGTATTCTTCTGCATCCCTCTTCGTTTCGCTTATGTCTTCTTCTTTTTCGGAGAAATGTCCCATACTTATCCACGTAGAATGCATAATTTCTTCTACTTGACTCCTGTTTAAATCATTGGTCAGGAAGTCAATCACCTGTCGCGCCTCTTCATAAGAGCATTCCTTTCTAAAAAATCTCTCTATCAGTTTCTCGTCGGGTTTTTGCCTGTTTTTCATAATTAATTGATTCAATATGTAGTACAATCCTCACCTGTCAGTTCCCCCATCAGGGAGCTGAAAAATTTTGCATATTTGTAATTTTTTCAAGAATAGAAGGGGTATTTTTGAATACTTGTCAATAGATGCTTGTTCTATTGAAATATTTTAATCACCAAAAAAACAAGAGGAGTTGCTTTACCGTAAAGAGCAAGTTTGCCTTTAATAGCATGGATGGCTTTGGCCATTTGCTTTTCGACAGTTCCTTGTGAAATATTTAATTGGACGGCTATTTCCCGGTAAGATTTTCCATCAAAGCGGTTCAGCTTAAAAATCTCCCTTCTTTTTGCGGGCAGTGTATTGATGATCTCGTGAATAGAAGCTTCAAACTCTTTAAAATCCAATATTTCATCGGATGCGGGGGAAAAGAGAGAAGTGGTTTTGAAATACGTTTTTATGAGTTCTTCATTTGTAGCTCTTTTCTTTATCCTGTTCAGCACCTCATTTCTGGTGATTACATATAGATAGGCATCTATACTTTTGTTCGGATCAAATTTTTCCCTGTTGGTCCATAGTTTTACGAAAGTATCCTGCACTATTTCCTCAGAATCTTCTCGTGAAATCGAAAATGAATAGGCAAATCT
>CAYUJK010000126.1:0-9563 GCA_964444895.1 uncultured Roseivirgaceae bacterium | reverse complement strand
GGCGTGCTCCCCTACAAATACCGGTGGAGCAATGGCCAGGTAACACAAGACCTTGTGAATATTCCTGCTGGCGAATATTCTGTAAAAGTAACAGACGCCAACTTTTGCGAGTTGAGCGCTTCGGCATCGGTGACAGAGCCAGCTCCATTGAGCCTGAGTTTCAACCAGGTTACTCATATTAATTGTAGTGGCGAAAGCTCGGGAGCGATTGACCTGGCGGTAGTGGGAGGCATAGCACCCTACAAGTTTAAATGGAGCAACGAAGCCGAAACAGAAGATCTCTCGGGCATTAAAGCGGGTGAATATTCAGTAACCGTTACTGATGCCAACGGCTGTTCGCGCGAACTGGCTACTACCATAGAGCAACCTCAGCCGCTACAAATCGCAGAAAACAACGTAAGCAACGTAGATTGTAATGGCAACAATTCAGGCGCCATCAGCCTGAACGTATTCGGCGGTGTAAAACCCTATAAATATGAATGGAATACCGGCGAAACAACCCGGGACATTTTTAATGTGAAGTCTGGCGCCTACAAACTGAAAGTTACCGATGCCAACGGATGTGAAATTACCTACTCGAAAGAAATAACCCAACCAACGAAGCTGGTACACACGCTGGATGGTATAGTGAATAACCTGTGTTTTGGCGACGCCAAGGGCGCGGTAAATATCAGCGTGAATGGCGGCGCAGAGCCCTATTCCTACCGCTGGAGCAATGGCGCCTATACGCAAGATATCGTAAATGTAAAAGCAGGCAACTACTCCGTACTCATCCGTGACGCCAACGGCTGTATCGATTCACTCAGCGCCGCTGTTACCGAAAATCCGCTGTTGAGTTCTTCACTCGATGCAACCAATATCCAATGCTACGGACAGAGTTCCGGCGCAGTAGCGCTGAAAGTACAGGGTGGCGTGGCTCCGTATTCTTACAAATGGAGTAACGGCGCCACTACCCAGAATATTAATCAACTGATAGCAGGGAACTACTCGGTAGTTGTCACCGACTCCAAGGGATGCGAAAGCATATCGACAGCCCAGGTTATCGAGCCCCCTCGATTTGTGGCAAGCCTGGAATCTGACAAGGACATTTTATGTAACGGCGATAATACCGGCGAAGTAATCATCCGCGTAAGCGGCGGGGTCACTCCTTATAAGTTTAAATGGAGCAACGGCGATACCACGCAAAACCTGCTGCGCGTTCCCGCAGGCAAATACGACTTGGTAGCTAACGACGCCAACGGGTGTTTGCAAACGGTGTCTACCACTCTCACACAGCCTACCAATATAGACTACTCAGTAAAATCAGTCAAAAATGTGCACTGCTACGGCGAAAAGGACGGCGCAATTGACATTTCCGTTGCGGGTGGTGTGGGCCCCTATGCCTACAAGTGGAACAACAGCGCTACCACCCAGGACCTGGAAGGTATGCCTGCTGGCAAGTACAGTGTGCAAATAGCCGACGTAAATAATTGTGTGAGGACGCTGGAGGCCGAAATAACACAGCCTACGCAACTATCACTGAAGCTGGACTCCATTACCCATATCAACTGCTTCGGAGAGCAAAAAGGAGCTGTTCGCCTGAATGTAAGCGGTGGAGTTACCCCCTACAAATTCAGCTGGAGCAACGGCGCCACTACCAAAGACATTGCTAACCTGCCGGCGGGAGTCTATTCGGTGAGCGTTACAGACGCCAACGGATGTTCGCAGAGCCTGACGGCGACAGTAAAACAACCTGCGCCACTAATGGCCAGAATTTCCGAGGTGAAAAACATCGTATGCCACGGCGATCTTACCGGCGCTATTTCCATAGATGTGGCGGGCGGAGTGCAGCCTTACGTTTTCAAGTGGAGCAATGGCAGCTCCTCGCAAAACCTTGTTGACGTAGCCGCTGGCTCTTATTCGGTAGAAATTGTCGACCAGAACGGCTGTAAGCAAACACTGTCGGCTGTCATATCGCAACCTACGAAGATGGTAGCTTCACTGACCACCGTCAGCGATGTCTCATGTTTTGGCGGGTCAAACGGTTCCGTTAACGTAACGGTAGTAGGCGGCTCTACACCTTATAAATACGCCTGGAGCAATGAGGCCACTACACAAGACCTTTTCAATATTACTGCGGGCACATATACCCTCAAGATTACCGATGCCAAGGGATGCAGTGAGACCGTAACAGCCACGGTGAAAGAGCCTCCACTGCTGGATGTAAACGTAGCCAACATCACCAACATTCAACAGTACGGTTTAGCCACCGGAGCCGTGGACATCAGTGTATCTGGCGGTGTACCTCCCTACGTGTATAGCTGGAGCAACGGCGCCACTACCCAGGACATCACCAAAGTGCCGGGCGGTGATTACTCTGTGAATGTAAAAGATGCCCGGGGTTGTGAAAAGAAATTGACGATGTCCATACAGCAGCCGCCGCCACTGGCCGTGAAGATTGCCGCTATTAAAGACATCCTCTGCTACGGCGATGCCCAGGGCAACATAAGCATCGAGGCCACCGGTGGCGTGCCTCCTTATAAATACGAATGGAGCAATGGCGCCAATACCCAAAACCTCGAAGGTGTGGTAGCGGGCGACTACACCCTGAAAGTAACAGATGCAAGCGGCTACAGCCAGAGCATTTCTGCCAAAATAGCCCAGCCCTCTCCGCTGGTCATCCGCACGGACCTCGTGAAAAACCTCGCCTGTTTCAATGACAAATCAGGCGCTGTAAATGTAACCGTTACCGGCGGTATTGCACCTTATAAATATGCCTGGAATTCGGGACAAACAACACCAGAGATTAAAAACCTTGATGCGGGCAGCTATACCCTAACGGTGACAGACAGCTACGGATGTACGCAGCAAATTCAGGCCGAGGTAACTCAACCCGAAGAATTCAGGGTATCCATAGCTGAGGCCACACACATCCGTTGCAAAGGCAATAGCGAGGGCGAAGTTACCCTGAACGTAAGCGGCGGCACGCTGCCGTACAGCTTCTATTGGAACAACGGCGCCCGAACCAAAGACATCTCCGATGTGATGGCAGGAGATTATAGCGTAAGGGTAAACGACGCCAACGGCTGTAGCAATACCGTAAGCGTGAAGCTTACGGAGCCCGCAGAGCTGGTAGCTAAAATAGAGAGTGTCACTGACAACAAATGCAGCGGCGAAAGCAAGGGCGCTATTCAGCTAAGTGTCATCGGCGGTTCGGCACCCTATACATTTAAATGGAATACAGGTGATAGCACGCAAAACATCGACGGACTTGCCAGAGGCGACTACTCGGTAAAGATCACCGATACCAAAGGATGCGTGAAAGAACTCTCAGCAAGCATTACTGAGCCGGCGGCTCTTACTGCATCGGTGAGAAATGTGGTGGATATCAATTGCTTTGGCGACCAGACAGGCGCCGTCAATATTGATGTAGCTGGTGGCGTAACGCCCTATAGCTTTGACTGGAACAATGGCTCAAAACAGCGAAACCTTGCCAACATTCCGGCGGGAAATTACCAACTGACCATCAGAGATGCCAACGAATGCAGCCGGACGCTGAGTGCCAACGTAACCCAGCCCGAAAAACTGGCTGTAAACCTGGATTCGGTCAACCACGTGCTTTGCTATGGCGACAATAAGGGATTTATCGATATTGGAGTACATGGCGGTACTTATCCTTACCAATACACCTGGAGCAACGGCTCTACGGGCGAAGACCTGGTAAATGCGATAGCAGGGACTTATTCGGTGAAAGTAAGGGATAACAAGGGTTGTTTGGAATCGCTCACGGCAGCCATTAATCAACCTGAGAGGCTGATCGTTACCCTCGATTCGATCAAAAATGTAACCTGCTCGGGCGACGAAACCGGCATGGTGAGTGTAAACGTACAGGGTGGCGTGGCGCCGTACACGTACCAGTGGAACAACGGCATGACGACAAGGCTCATACGAGATGTGCCAGCTGGTAAATATGCAGTGTCGGTGACGGATGCAAACAACTGCTCCACACCTTTTGAGGCAAATATCAGTCAGCCTTCCGAGCTGGTAAAAACCATAGACGCCATCACGGATATCCGCTGCCATGGCGACAGCACCGGCTCGATCCAGGTGACGGTGCGAGACGGCGTGCCGCCCTACCAGTTTGAGTGGAACACCGGCGCTACTACCGAAGATATCCGGGGAATTACGGCGGGCAACTATAAGCTTACCATTACCGAAGCCAACGGATGCAAAAGCGTACTGGAAGCAGCGGTAGAAGAGCCTCCGGTATTTCTCGCATCCATTGCAGACGTTACCCACGTGCAGTGTTTCGGCAATACCACGGGCGCTATCGACGTAGACGTATCGGGTGGAGTAACGCCTTATAAATTTGAATGGAGCAACGGCGCCACCACAAAAGACATTGCAGATGTAGGCGCAGACAGCTACTCCGTGATGGTAACAGACAACAACGGCTGCTTAAAAACATTGAATACCGAAATCTTTGAGCCTACACTGTTGACACTCCGAATTGACTCAGTAAAAAATGTTAAATGCTGCGGCGACAACAGTGGTGCTATTTACATCACCGTAGACGGTGGAGTAAAACCATATCAATATCAATGGAGCAATGGCGCCACCACCGAAGACATCCAAAACCTGGTACTTGGAGTATACACCGTAGAAGTAACGGACGCCAACAGCTGTCTCGTAACAACGCCCGACGACATGACGCTTTACGAGCAAGTGGTGTCAAAAGGCAAATTCACGACCAACGACATCAACTTCGACGTGGCCAAGTCGACCATCAAGCCTGAATCATTCACCACCATCAATATGATAGCCACCTTCATGAAAGAGCATCCTGACATCTCTTTCCGAATTGACGGGCACACCGATAGCGACGGCTCGGACGAAGCCAACCAAAAGCTTTCGGAAGACAGAGCCCGGTCGATCAAGCAGGCTTTGATCAAGTTTGGTATCAGGGAAGAGCGCCTGGACACCCGCGGATATGGCGAGTCGATGCCGCTGGTGCCTAACAATTCGGCGGAAAACAAGGCCATCAACCGGCGCGTAGAATTCATCGCACTCACCGGTACACTGGAAGGCACCAAGATTGGCAACGAAGTAGTGGAAGCACCATAGGCACATACTATTATGTGGGAAAAGCCCCTCCGGGATTATCATTCGGGAGGGGCTTTTTTATTGTATTCTTGATTTTCCTCATTTACCATTAACCCAAATTCCGCTCTATTGCGGAATTTGCCCTTTGGGCTGACGAAAGCAGAGCTTTGTCAGGGTTAACCTTGACAAAAACATAGTTTTTCGTCAACCCGTAGGGCAGATTAAGCTATTCCTTAATCTGGGTTAACCCAAAAATTCATTAGTTTTGCCCCTCTCAATGGCTGACACGTTCAGCCAATAAACCTGATAAACAAGGACAAATAAATCTTACTCATTAAACTTAGCAGAGAATTATGAAAAATGCAGTAGCAATCTTGTGTGGGGGCGGCCCCGCTCCCGGTATGAATACCGTAGTAGGCAGTGTGGCAAAAGTTTTTTTGCGCAATGGCTGGAACGTCATCGGCCTTCACGGAGGATACTCAGGGCTTTTTTCCAAAGATGCCCGCACCGTAAACATCGACTTTCCGTATGCAGACGATATTTTCAACAAAGGCGGCTCCGCATTGAAAATGAGTCGCTTTAAGCCTTCGGACGCCGACTTCCAAAACAATTTCAACCTCAATCTTTTCAAAGACAACAACATTAAGCTGCTGGTGACGGTAGGCGGCGACGACACAGCCTCTACGGCCAACAGGATTGCGAAGTTCCTGGAAGACAAGGGCTTCCCCATCAAAAATATTCACGTTCCCAAAACCATTGACAACGACCTGCCGCTTCCCGCAGGCTCTCCCACATTCGGCTACCAAAGTGCCAAGGAAGCCGGCGTGGCCATCTGCAACACCGTATACGAAGACGCTCGTACCAGCGAAAACTGGTTCATCGTTTCGGCCATGGGGCGTTCTGCCGGCCACCTTGCGGCGGGTATTGGTACAGCCTGTCATTTTCCCATGATCATCATTCCGGAGATGTTCAACAAAACAGAAATTACAGTAAGTAAAATTGTGAACCTCGTCATTTCCTCTATTGTAAAGCGAAAAATCATGGGCATACCCTACGGCGCCGCGATCGTTTCCGAAGGTGTATTCCACTTCCTGAGCGACGAGGAAATCAAGAACTCGGGTATCAATTTCACTTATGACGATCACGGACATCCCGAGCTCGGCAAGGTATCTAAGGCACATATCTTCAGCGAAATGGTAGAGAAAAGAATCCAGGAAACAGGCCTGAAGGTAAAAACCCGCCCCGTAGAAGTGGGCTATGAAGTGCGTTGCGTGCGCCCTATTGGGTTTGACCTCGTGTACTGCTCGCTGCTGGGCAACGGTGTGTACACCCTTTACAACCAGGGAAAAACCGGCTGTATGGTATACGTAGACCCCAAGGGAGACGTGAGCCCGCTGTTCCTGAACGACCTCCAGGGTCCCGACGGGAAAATACCTCCGAGGCTGGTAGACATCGAAGGCGAGCGCCCGCAGACCGTTATGCGCAACATCATGCAGTACGTAACGGAAGACGACTACGCCGAAGCGAAAAAGTATGTCTCGAACCCCGAAGACATCGACTTTTTCAAAATATTGAACTGGAAGAAATAGATCGACGATTCTCCTTAAACTACGCCCGCGAGGAAAACAACACTCCCCGCGGGCTTTTTTTTTGCAACACTTCCCGTTGAAGATTTTTAAAAATATTGAGCTAAAGATGGTGGGATTTGTGAATTTCTTGTGCAAAAATTACCTGATGACAAGTGTCATAAAATGTCGCTAACCCCCGGCAATACTGCATTTGAAGAGTAAAAGAGTTGCTAATTCGTCATCTAATGCTGTTTTTTTGACTGTTTAGTACCCGGGTGCAGAAAGCACCGTTTACACGCCCACTTTTTTTCACACACATTATTTAATTTGTTTTCTTCATACCGCTGGAGAATCGGAGAGAAATTTCTTCAGGTTTTGAGGTTACGATATGGAGTTTTATTAGATTTATTAAAGTGTTTTCGTACTTATTTTTTAATCAACCAAAATGAAACACGTCCCTGTTGATCATGTATCGCGGCCATTACCCGTCTTGTAGCAGTTTCCGGGCAAAGTGCGTTGGTTAAGAAATTGTACTATTTGAATAGTTTGTTAAACTTTATTTTGTTTCGTCCGATTGAGGGGGAGATTTTTTGAGGGGGTTCGTAGGAAGCAAAATTTTTAACCTGATCAACCAGTATGAATTTTTTGAGGAGGGTATTTGCTATAACAATTTTCGCTATTTCAATCATAAGTGTCGATTCCGTACAGGCGCAGACATATGGCATTTATTTTCAATTGGCCCCTCATTTCATGAGTCCGTCATATCCCACAGAGGATGAGTTAATGACCAATTTGAGTATTAGTGTAAATGGCATCTCCTTGTACAACCAAGCCCTATATGGATCAACTTATACCTTTGATAATTTAAATTTCAATCCTACAGAGTATAGTATTACGGCTACCTATCCTAATGGCTCAACTTGTACCGTTTCAGGTTCTATCAATACCTATCATTGTACACGGGTTACGATAAGAGGTGGCGAAGGAAGTTGCCACCCCCTGTTATTTGATCCAGGTATAATTGGCGGAGCTTTTGGTTTTTCAAATTGGATCAACGAAAAACCCCCTGTTTTAAGTAGTGATATTATTTGTACGGGTTCTCAGTCGTTTAACTCTGTTACTGCAAGTTTGCCTACAGACCCGTATACACCAATTGGAGAAAATTTTAAATGGCAAGTACGATCTTCCACCTCGTTTTGGACAGATTTGCCTATCGAGAGTAGTGATATAACTTTGGATCTAACAGTTTTAGAGCCAGTACTAGGGCCATTACAAAGTGGAGATCAGGTCTATATTAGGTATGTTCACGATGATGCCTGTAGGTATAGAAATGCAAACTTCACGATCAGGGATCCAGATGTATCGATAGGCAATTTAGAAATCATCGAGCCCACGTGCACCGGCGATGCTGATGCTGAAATCCACCTCGAAAACATAAATAGCCCCTCAGACAACATTGGATTTACCGTAAGTCATCTTTTTCAACAGGGAGAGAATGGTTGTAGTGGAGACTTCACTGCCGATTTATTGAATGGCGGAATGGTAACTGTATGCGAACCCACTAGGGTATTTAACTTTTCAGAAATCAAGAGTTATAACGAATGGCTAAACAATGCCTTTGTATTAGACAATTCGATTAGTGGTCTTGAAGAAAATATGGAAGATGGAACCCAAGTCACAAAAAACCTCGAAATAGGAAAAGGAATATGGGAGATTCAAGTTGAGCCATTAGGAGATACATATTGTCCATTACTTTTTTACATAGAAGTCGATGAACCCGATCCTGTAGAAGTGGCAGCGAATTCCACATCCACAGTCATCACCTGTCCGGAAAAAACAGGCAACGTTATTTTGACAGCTACCGGAGGAGATGGAGACTTTCAGTATATTTTTTCAACCGATGGAAATAATTTTTCAAATGATACCTGGGTTAACAGCAACACTAACAGCGGTGCTCCAGGGGAATACTGGTTCAAAGCAAGAGATGGTAGATCAAGGTCAGGGAAAAAATGTGAGAGCCTGCCTCGGTTTTATGAGATCATGGCTCATGAGTCTCCGATCTTGGATCAAGCTTGGGTTTCTACTAATTATAGCGGCGATGAAAGCTCTCCCCAACATGTGAGTTGCAAAGATCGTTCAGATGCAACGATAACTGCTGCCGGGAGTAGTGGAAAAGCCCCTTATGTCTATTCATATAGGGGAGCTGACAATACTTTTCAAGATTTCACCAGCGGAGCTAACCAGCCAAATCTGGCTCCGGATATTACCTATACAATTAGAGCTACTGACGATAACGGTTGTGTGTCTGCAACAAGAGATGTAGAGGTTACAAATGCCCCTCAATTCAGCGCTTCGCTTCAAAGCACTGAAGATCCTACCTGCTACGGCACAACAGACGGAAAAATCTCTCTGTACCTCGAAAATCAGATAGGAATTGTTTCCTACACGTTGAATAATTCTCCTGATGTATCACCAGATGGAGGGACTACTACAAATCCGGAGTTTAACGTAGGCCAGGGCCCTCATACCTTTAATCAGATAAGCTATATTGTAGATGGCTCGGCACCCTGCATTGCTCAACTCACCAACCTCAGCAACATCCCCATCACCCAACCTGCCCAATTAGGATTTAACCGCACGGATTATATCAGCCCTACTTGCGAAAACTCGGCAGACGGCAGTCTGACCATTGCCGGAACAGGAGGAACGGGCAGTTATCGAATGGTATTAGATGAACGGGCATTGACCGGTGCTACCGCCATTTTCGATGATTTGCGATCAGGAGATCATCTATTAACAATAGCTGAAGCCAACGATCCTTCCTGTTCCCGAACATTGTCAGTTAATTTACCTGCCCGCGATACTCTCTTAGACGCAACGGCCACCACCTCTACACCGCTGTGTTTTGGCAGC
>CAYUJK010000125.1:7728-9637 GCA_964444895.1 uncultured Roseivirgaceae bacterium | reverse complement strand
TAGGTGAAATATTCGGAATTGTTGGCGTTGAAATCTTTGGCGTAGAGGATGTTGTAGATGCTCTCGGAGCCACCGCTGAGTTCAATGTTTTTCTCAATAACAACGGAGGTGAAAAGCAGCATTTTACGGGCAGTTTTTATGGTAAAAGTTAGCCCGTGGGTGCTGATGTCTTGCAGGTCGAGCTCGCGCACCAGGAAACGTTTCAAGTCGAGGGCTTCTTTGTCGAGCACAGGCAAGTGCCAGTTAAGCTCCAGCGACGAGTGGCGCATGTTGATGCCAAACTTGCCCATGAGCTTGTCCCATCGGATGCGGTCGTTCATTTTGATGCCTTTGATAATGAACGATTTCCAGGGCGTGATGATGATCTTGCCGAGCATTGTGTCCTGGCAGAGGCGACAGGCGGCGCTCATGAAGTCGATAGCAAATTCATTATTCCGCCAGTATAGCCCCAGCCAATACAGGTTATTGTGCATGGCGTTGAGGCCTTCGTAGTAGGGAAAGAACGTTTCGGGGAGTTTCAGCTTTTCCTCAATTTTCCGTGTGTTTATGCGGATGCTGTTTTGCAGCTTTATGAATAGTTCTTCTGTAGTAAGCTTTGGGTTTGCCGTAAGGGCTTCTTCTATGGCCTGCGAAACTTTGGGGATGTCCTGGCTATAAATGAGTTTGGGCCAGCACTCTACGCTATCGCCTTTGTCCGCATTGCGGATGTAGAGGTACCAGTAGTGCTCCTGCTTGGAAGCGATGAAGTTGAGCTCGCCGGTAAATAGTGGTACCAGGCTTTGCGCGGGATCCACAATATTTATTTTCAGCTTAGGCCGGTATTCGAATGAGTCGATCACGTTGTGAAAGGTGTCTTCCTTTACCCAGTGGGTAGTATCCATGATGTTTACCGCCACGTAAGAGCACACGATGTTTTGGTAAGCGTTTTCATCGCTTATTTCGTAGTCTATTTTCAGTTTTTCAAAGGCGCTGGCAATCACTTCCTTGTCAAAACCCGGCCTGATAGGAAAGAGAATATCTTGCCGTGAGCCGAACATAATGAACTTATTGCCACACATTTCCGATATTTCCATGATGCCCAGCAAGTCTGAGGGCGACAGGATGCCGCCATGCACGAATACCCGGAGAAGGTCGCTCTTTTTAGTTTCCATTTTCAACATCGTCGAAAGGTTTTCTACGGTCGTTTCTTCCAGGGCGGCGATCATACCAGGATCATTTTTTGGTTCAGTATTTCTTTTACTTCAGGCTTGCAGCTTCCGCATCCCATGCCTGCCCCAGAGGTCTGGCAAAGATCGTTAAAATTGTCGCAACCCGCGTCAATTAATTTTTCAATATTGCCGCGCCCCACGTTGTTGCACGAGCACACCAGCTTGCCGATTACCGGCTCTGCGGCCTTACCTGAGCGCAGCAACTGCATTCTTTTTTCCGAAAGTTCGATCTTGCTCTCAATAAGATTCCGAAACTCGGCAAACTCGGTCTTGTCACCCATAAGAATGGCGCCCACCAGCCGGTCATTTTTGATGATGCATTTTTTGTAGTACCGCACCGACTTGTCGATAAACAGGATTTCGTCGTAGCCTTCTTCGTCTACGGGAATCTCCGGGATACCTATAGAGCACAGGTCGAGGTCGGAGAATTTGAGAATATTCATGGGGATAGAACCCTCGTATTTACTCGAAAGATCGCCGTTGATAAACCGGGCAGCGATGTCTGCCTGCTGCTCGGCTGCCGCGGTGATGCCGTTGAGTTTGCCCCGGTGCTCGGCTATTTCACCCATGGCAAATACACTGGAGTCGCTGGTTTGCAGGTGGTCATTCACTACCAGTCCGCGCCCGCATTCCAGTCCGGCTTCGCGCGCAAAGTCGATGTTGGGCCGGGTGCCTACGGCGAAGACGACGGCGTCTACCTG
>CAYUJK010000125.1:0-7628 GCA_964444895.1 uncultured Roseivirgaceae bacterium | reverse complement strand
ACCAGGCGGTCGTATTCGTGCGTCACACCGCGACTGTCCACCACGGTTTTGGTTTCCGTATCCATGGCTACTATTTGGTTTTCTACATGCAGATGCACATTCATCTTCTCAAACTCGTCATTTTTGAATTTGAGCAGCTTTTCCCAGGGCAGTTGCTCATTGACGTACTCAGGTAAGAGTACGCGGTTGTAAAACGGATATTTTTCTTTGGAAAACACGTGAACCTCATCCTTCTGGTTCAGCTCCCGAAAAGTATTGATGAAGCGGTATGCCGCTGCACCAGCGCCTACTACGATAATCTTCTCGTTAGCCTTTTTGTACTTTCGTACTTCCACAGCGGAGTATTTAAAATCCGGCTCTTTGGATACCGGGTCGTAGAGGTTGTTGGTAATGTTGTTGGCCCGGGCAAAGTCGCTGTTACTTTCTTTGCCCCAGTGCATAGGCAGAAACACCACACCCTTTTTGATGTTATCCGTGATTTGCGCGGTCACGCGCACTTCGCCGCGCAGGTTGTACACCATCACTACATCGCCATTTGCGATTCCGCGTTCGCGGGCGTCATCAGGGTGTATTTCCAGAAAGGGCTTCGCTATGTGTTGTTTCAGCTTGTTTACCTTGCCGGTTTTGGTCATCGTATGCCATTGGTCGCGTATTCTGCCGGTGGTGAGCACCAACGGATGATCATTGTTCAGGGCTTCGGAAAGATTTTCCGGGTTGCTGATGGGGTGTAGTTTTGCCTTGCCGTTTTCGGTATAAAATTTTCCGTCTTCGAACAGCCTCTTCGTGCCGCTGGATTCAGCGCTTTTCACCGGCCACTGAAAGGTGCCTTCTGCTTTCAGGCGGTCGTATGAAAGTCCGCTGATATCAATGCGGGTACCTTTGGTCATTTGGCAGTGCTCGGCGTACACTTCCGCGAGGTCGTTGTACTGAAAGCCTTCGTAGCCCATTTCGTTGGCAAAGCGGATGACAATTTCACTATCGGAAAGCGCCTCTCCGGGTGCGTCGAAAGCTTTGGTCAGGTAGCTGATGCGCCGCTCAGAGTTTGTCATGGTGCCTTCCTTCTCACCGTGCCCGGCAGCAGGCAGCACCAGGTCTGCGTGCTCTATGGCCAGGTTCTTTCCAGATATCTCCTGTACTACTACGAACTTAGCCTTTTTCAGGGCTTCTTCGGCCTTTCGGGCATCGGGTAAGCTTACCAGGGGGTTGGTGCAGGCGATCCAGATGGCTTTCAGCTTGCCCGATTCCAGGGCGTCAAACATCTCTGTGGCGGTGAGGCCTGGCTTGCCAGCTATGGCGGGCACACCCCAGAAATCCGCCACTTCCTTTCGGTGTTCTTCACTGGCCAGCAGCTTGTGAGAGGCCAGCAGCGTAGCCATGCCCCCCACTTCGCGTCCGCCCATGGCATTGGGTTGGCCGGTAAGGGAAAAAGGTCCCGATCCCGGCTTGCCTATGTGCCCCGTGATCAGGTTCAGGCTGATGAGCCCAATGTTTTTGTTTACACCAATGCTGCTTTGGTTCAGGCCCATGGCCCACATTGTGATAAAACCCTTGGCATTAGCAATGTGTTTTGCTACTTCGCGGATGTCTTCGAGGGCAATGCCGCATTTCTGCGCAGCGGTGCTGAGCGAAGTTTTGAAGACAGACTTACGAAAATCCGTAAATCCGTCACAATGTTTTTCTATAAAATGGATGTCGATCTCCCCGTTTTCTATCAGGATACGAGCGATCGCATTGTAGAGGTAAAGGTCTGAACCGGGGTTGATTTGCAGATGAATATCCGACTGCGATGCCGTTTGCGTTTTCCTGGGGTCAATGGTGATGATCTTCACATTGGGGTTGGCTTGCTTGTGGGCCTCCAGTCTTCGAAACAGGATGGGGTGGCACCAGGCGGGGTTAGCGCCGGAAATCAGGAACACATCGGCCAGTTCGATGTCTTCGTAGGAGCAGGGCACACAGTCTTCGCCCAGTGTTTTGGTGTAGCCCGCCACGGCCGAACTCATGCATAGCCGGGAGTTGGTGTCGATATTATTAGTGCCAATATATCCTTTGACCAGCTTGTTAAAGAGATAATACTCTTCGGTAAGGCACTGGCCGGAAATGTAGAAGCCCACAGAATCCGGGCCGTAGGTTTTGATGATCGACTTAAATACGGCCGCGGCGCGCTTCATGGCCACGTCCCAGCTCACATCTTGCAGTGGGTGATTTTTACTCCAACGCATTTGCGGACGCATCAGCCTGTCTGAGGTGTCCATCATGGTATAGTGGAGGTTCATGCCTTTGGAGCAGAGCATCCCCCGGTTCACCGGATGATCCTTGTCGCCTTCCACGAATACCTTTCCCTTTTTGTCTTTGTGGATCACGATGCCACATCCTACACCGCAGTAGGAGCACGTGGATTTATATTTTTCTGTCTTGCCGATCATTGTTACGGAGTTAATTGAGTAATTAGGTTGATTTAGTTGATCCAGGAGATACTGGAAAGTCTTAATTTACTTAATCAACTAAACCGACTTAATTCCCTGGTTGCTAAACAAAAACCAGGGAAAGCCGAAGCCGGCCCCCCGGGTTTGCAAAACCACGTATTGGTTTTATTTGGATATAGGAACAACTGCAGGTTCTAAGGCGCCATTCATGGCTACAGAAGCGTCTACTTCACCTTTAGTTTCTTTTTCATCTGCTTCAGAGAATTTGATGGTAAACGACACGAACGAAATGGCCAATACCGCTATTCCCAGTATAAAGAGTGCTTGTGGATAGCCGAGACCTTCACTTTTCATCAGGAAGCCCGCTGCCACCGCCCCGGCATTTCCCCCGGCGCCAACAATGCCTGAGATAGAGCCTACCGCCTTTTTGTTGATAAAAGGAACGACAGAATACGTGGCGCCCTCGGCCATCTGCACACACAGGCTGAAGAATACCATCGTGATAATAGCAAGTGGCAACACGGACATTTGCGAAAACACCATGAGCATCACGCCTTCCAGCAAGAGGATCACGAACAGGAAATACACTCTGCCCTTTAGGCCATATTTAATACCGAACTTGTCGCCAAACAGTCCGCCCAGCGACCGCGCAAAGAGATTCATGAGGCCAAACAGCCCGGCAATGAGTCCGGCAGTTTTAATGTCCAGATGAAAATAGTCTTTATAATAAATGGCAGCGATGTTGTTGATGGTCAGCTCTACGCCAAAGCAGGCTCCGTAAATGAGAAATAAGCCCCACACACGGTAATCTCTGACTGCTATTCCAAACGACTTGTTGCTGTCTTTTTTCTTCATTTTGTACTCCGGATCGCGTTTTCGCAGGTCGCTGAGGTTGCCATCGGGAGTGTCCTGGGTGTATTTGTAATAGATGATGCCCATGATAAATAATGCAATACCTGGCACTACCATGGCCCATCGCCAGGCTGCGGCATTTACAAAGCCCAGCGCAACAAAGAGCGCAAACACGAGGGGCATGATCATTTGTGTAACGCCACCTCCGAGGTTTCCCCAGCCGGCAGTAGTAGCATTGGCAGTGCCTACTACGTTAGGGGCAAACATTACGGATGTGTGAAACTGCGTAATCACGAAAGCCGCACCAATAGCCCCTATGGCCAGACGAAATATGAGGAAGGACTCGTAGCTATTGCTAAGGCCAATGAGCATCACGGGGATAGACCCGAGAATCAACAGTCCGGTATAGGCGATGCGCGGTCCTATACGGTCGCACAGCCAGCCGATAAAGAGCCTGGCAAAGATGGTGATGGCAACGGAGGCGATGATGGTATTGCCTATCTGAGCCTTGGTGAGGTCCAGCTCATCCCTGACGATGGCCATTAAAGGCGCTATGCCAAACCACCCGAAAAAACACAGAAAAAAGGCCATCCAGGTGATGTGGAAGGTGCGCATGTGGGGTGCTTTGAAGCTAAACAAATTAATTTTAGTGGCTTTGCTCATTCTCTTCATAATCGCTGCTATTGTTCTTTTAGTCTACTTCGAAATACGTAGGCAAAATTACGTAATGAAATTTTAAAAACTAAGTATTTAAAATAAAAATTACGTAATAAATACGTAAATACTCGTAAAAAATTGAAAATGAATGATTTGAGGAAGGTTTTGATGAATGAAGGAAACAAGACCCTTAGCTTGCATAATTCATAAACCAGAAAAAACCTAAGCCACGAATGCATGAATATTATTTAAAAAACCATGAATAGGAGCCAATAATGCCATTTCAATGGCGTCTATTAGTGTTCATTAGCGGTTAAAGCCCTGGATCAGATCTTTTGTCATGCTTAGTTCAAGATTATAGTAATAATTAAGCACGAATAAACCCGCCGTGGCGGGATAAGAATATCAATTGATTCGTGCATTCGTGGCGAGAATTAGCTTTGTGAATAATGTAGGTTAGTATTTACAGGTATAATATGTCAGCGAGTTATGCGTGCTAAGGTTTGGCAAAAGGCAATTTGTAACGCATTGATTATCAAAAAAATAATACAACCAGAGGCAACCATATCCCAAAAAGGAGGGTAGGGGGTATGATAAGCAGAAAAGCGTAGATGACATTTTTTAGTCATCATTCGCAACAGTTGTTAATCCAAAAATGTACGATTATGAGTTTTTACAGAACATTCAGGCAAAGAATTTTGCTGATTTTTTTAGTAGCGCTTCCCCTCTACAGCAGTGGTCAAACGCACAAGTCCATAAAAAGCTATATCCGCTTTTTTTCTGAGGCGCCGAAAGAGAACATTGAGGCCATTAATATCAAGGGCACAAGTTTGATTAATCTCGAAGCCGGCGAAATTGCCTTCTCCATTCCGATAAGGGGCTTTGAATTTGAAAAGGCATTAATGAAGGAGCATTTTAATGAAAACTACCTGGAATCCGAAAAATACCCGACAGCTACATTTAAGGGGAAACTAGTCGATTTCAATGCCAACACATCGGCGACCCAAACCGCCAGGGCAGTAGGAGTGATGAGCATTCACGGTGTAGCGAGGAAGATGGAAATAGAAGGGGAGATCAAGATTAGCGGTAACTATGTAAAAGTGAAGGCAAAATTCCCGATCCGGGTGGCCGATTTTAACATCAAGATACCCAAGGTCGTTTTTTACAATATCGCCGAGGTGGTAGATGTGACGGTGATATTTGACTACGCCAGGATCAACAACCAACAGGCAAGTCAATAGTCTTGCAGCCGCTGAGTATGAGTAACCATTTTGGGAGGGGCAGGCGGTTTAGGCTTACCTGCTCTTCCCAAAATGGTTTTTCATTGCCGGGGTATTAATCATACCAATACGCATATTCGGCGGCGTCTACCTCGCCTTCGCGTCTTTCGAACAGCCTGTCCCTTTTCTGGCCTTCTACGAAAGAAGTTTCGATCATAAAATGGCAGCTCAGGATCTCATAGTGGGCTTCGCCGGTGATATAGAACTTGTCGAATACGTCTACACAAAATCCGCCTAATTCCTCGAAACAGATTTCGCGCTGTGTGCTTTCGATGGTGTTGAATATCACCTGGCGCTGGGCGGGGAGGTATTCATACTCACCCCAGAAAAAGTTTTCACTGGTGTTGCGCACATAGGCGGCTTCTCCCGTGCAAAAGTCGGACTCTGAATAGTCGAGGTTTTGGGTTTGCTCTATAAGTTGGCCGGCCATCGTACCGTCGTCGCTGAATGAAATATACTCCAGGTTGGTCATCAGATAGGCCGCGTAGTCCAGGCTGATCCATTCTTCCTCTGGGATGGCATTGGCGATGCAATCGACCGAAAAGCCCTCCATGCAGCAGCCATTCGTAGAGGCCACCGTGCCTACAGGCAGTCCGGGCGCCGCATAATAATCGCCAAAGACCGTCCAAAGCCAAAACCAATTACCGACGCCCGATGGCCCCGCAGGCGTACACGCATCATCTCCTTTTTTTTCGACGACCACCTCTCTTTCAAAAGGGTCTATGGGGTTGCCGGCGTCATCATGGGGAACAATTTTTATATCGAATGAAAGCGGCAACTCCATATCACCGGGGTCAAACTCGATGTAGATTACTCCTATGGTGTCTGAGCTTTCTGTTTCATCCGGCATCACATCCAGGTATTCATCGGCCCCGGCTACCTGTATATACACAGCGGAGAATCCCGAAAAGGCGCCTGAGGGATATAATATTTGCACCCGGTTTTTGATGCCTTCTGCCAAGTACAGGGTTTCCCTGTCTAATTTCAAATCTTCCTGGCTGGCGGAAGTGGGTATCTTGCCTTGGATAGCACTAACATTATTAAAAATAAAACCTGACTGGATCGTGTTGGCGTCGTAGTTTGGCTCATCACCTGGTTTATCAATGTCCTTTGGTTCTTCCACCTGTGTAGTATCGTCGTCGATTTTTTTCGGGTCCGGATCGGGGTCGGCGTTGTCTTTTGTACAGGACATCAATATAAAGAAGCCAACGATGAATGGGTGTAAAATTCTGAAAGTCAATTTGATAGTTCTTGTCATGGTTTCTGTTTTTAAAGTTTTTACTAAATTACCCTCGTGCTGAAAATTGAGAAATACCTCATTTGAGGGATAAATAATGAAACCATGAAGTCCCCGAACGACTACATCGATATTATCAAAGCTTTCGGAAAGCAGGATTATATTATCTACAACAATGACTACAGAGAATACATAAAAAAGAACCCCCTGATAAACGGATTGTGGACGGTGGGACGCTGGTTTTCTTTCGTGGCGAATACCCATACCTGGGAGTTGGAATTTATAGCGGGAGATAGCCGTGACGTCATCGGATACACACACGATGAGATTATCCGGGCGGGCGGGCATTTTGTGGCCAATTTCACCTATCCCGATGATTTTGATTTCGTTACCGAGGTCATCCGTGCTGCCATGAAATATGTCAGTGATCTGCCAAAAAATGAACGACAGCATGTATACGTCGTATTTTACTTGCGCTCAGTGAGAAAAGACGGCACAGTGATCACTGTCCAGAATCAAAATGTCCCGGTGGTTTTTGACAGTAATAATATTCCATTTGTTTTTGCCAATGTGATTACCGACATCTCGCATCTTCAACCCACTAATATTCCTCATGCCATTTTGATTAACTAGCGATCGAATCAGCAGTATCATTTGAACCAAAACAATCTACAGCTAAAGCAAAGGGAAACGCTGTTCACACTGCGCGAAAGGGATGTGATCAGGTTGTTGATTAGAGGACACTCAAGCAGGAAGATAGCCGAAATGCTTAACATCAGCTACGAGACCGTCCGAACACACCGAAAAAACATCCTCGGTAAGGCCAGTGCAAAAAGTACCGGGGAATTTATCCACTATGTGCTGATGAATAAAATTGTGTAATACTGGCAAAATGAAACTTATGGTTCGTTTCAGGGTTTCTCCGACTAAATTATTGTTTGCCGTTAGCTAAAGTTAAACGGCAATAGATAGAGGGTAGTTGGTAATTGACTTTACAATAGTTTTTACACAACAATGCCCAATGCCTATTATCCTATTTCTTCCCCTTCAGCGTCCCAATCACTTCGTTCAGCTTTAGCAGCGCTTCCACCGGTGATATGGTGTTGATATCAATTTGACTTAGGAGGCTTTTTACTTCTTCAAACTTAGGGTCGGCCTCGAAAAGACTTAGCTGGTAGT
>CAYUJK010000124.1:6340-9709 GCA_964444895.1 uncultured Roseivirgaceae bacterium | reverse complement strand
CCCTTAGGATAGGTAGCTAAAATCAATGTCATGAGGTAGTCCCATTTTTCTTTGGACGACAAAGCCAGGTAAGCCAACCGATCTTCTGTTTCCGGGTCGACACCATCCTTCCAGGAGATATTCCTGGCAGTCTTCAGGCTGGATTTAGGAGTTCTCATCTACTGTTTCGCTTTTATTCTCAAATATACGAATTCATGGCTAAATCAAACAATTTCAAAGATAACCCCTGCCCCGCATTACCACCTGCCCCACGGATCACAAAGGCTATATCCACTTTCCCGTTGCCGATATTGAAGGCAAAATCATCGTAAAGCCGGAGCTGGAAGAGGTGATGGAGAGCCTCTACTAATAGTTCTTTCAGAGCTCCTCGCGCTCCCCAAAAATTTGCCGGAGGTGG
Source organism: uncultured Roseivirgaceae bacterium (assembly GCA_964444895.1). Classification (GTDB taxonomy): domain Bacteria; phylum Bacteroidota; class Bacteroidia; order Cytophagales; family Cyclobacteriaceae; genus CAJXNP01. The sequence continues at coordinate 9,312 of CAYUJK010000124.1, read as the reverse complement.
TGCTTCATGTGGGCCAGGTAGTCATAAAAAAGCCAGCGAAGGGTTACATGGCGACCATCGGAAAGTAAGCATTCCTTCTCCCATGTATTGCCCTTGATGTTTCGGACAGCATTTAGCAGGTGATGGTTCAGGCTTGACCAGGCATGGATCAGGTCATCTTCATCATAGTTCTGGTAATTTTGCGATTCCACCCACTCGTTCTGGCGATATTCCTGTATTTCCAGCGTTTCTATTTGCCCTTTGATCAGCCGGGCTATGTTGTTGATGGCCGAGTCGATCAGGTGCCCCAGTATTTCTTTTTTTGACCACTTATTGGGCGATGGTTTCCGGCTAAGCTCACCGGAATCGAACTTGTGCCATTCCGATTGGGTATATTCGATAAGATGGTCCAGGGTACTAAATGAGTCCTCCATTATTTACAAAATTTTTGACATCCAATCATCGGGTATTTCTTCAATTGCCTTTTTGAGCTTATCGCCCCACTGCTTTGAGATTTCCTGCATGTCTGACAATTCAAAGCGCTGTATGCTAAAATCAAACGAATTGTTTTTGTAAATGATCACATCGATTGGAAAATCGACATCGTTCACACTTACGCGTGTAGAATCAAAAGACAGAAAGCCAGTTTTTAACGCCATGGCTATGGAAGAGTTTATGCTGATCGTTCTGCGCAATATAGGCTTTCCGTACCCGGAATTTCCGATGATGATGAATGGCGAGCCCTCTCCTACTTCTATCCAGTTTCCCTCGGGGTAGATCATAAAAAGCTTGGGAACTTCGTCCTTTTCAAATTGCCCGCCGATGATCGTCGTTAAATTGAAGGTGAGTCCCGATTTCTCAATAGAACTCTTGTCCTCATGGGCTACACGCTTTATTTGCTCGCCGAGAGCATTGGCTGCCTGGTAGAGTTTCGTAAAATGGTGGTCTTCTTCAATCACCTCACGAAAGTAGGTGAGCGCCTTGTCTCTTACCGACCGAAGCCCGGAGGTCATCACGAAGATGGATTGTTTTTTTCGCAGGTAGGTGTAGTACTTTTTGGCTATAGTAGTTTCTGACCCGGAAGTAATCCGGGTATCAGCTATGGCTACAAGGCCTTCTTTCACTTTTATGCCTAAACAATATGTCATATTTTCCTATTTACTTTTGTTGTCATTGCTGAATTACCTTTACCTCATACCGTGTGCTATTGCCTCCCACTGTTTTCAAAACGCCTTTTATCGGACTGCATTCCTCGTAATCAGCACCATGACACACTTTCACATAGTTGGCGTCGCGCACAAGGTTATTCGTAGGGTCGAAGCCCACCCAGCCGGCGCCGGGAATAAATGCTTCCACCCAGGCGTGCATTTGCATGGCGCCCACAAATCCACTGCCCTGATTCAGATAGCCGGATACGTAACGGCAAGGAATGTGATTAGCAATGGCTATGCCGATAAATACGTGAACGTAGTCCTGGCATACCCCCCTCTTTTCATCCATCGTCATGTAGGCATTCTGGTGAATGGACGTGTTCTCCGGGTCGTAGTCAAACTCATCGTGTATTTTCTTGTTGAGTCGATGCAGAAAGGCATCAACGGACTCGTCTTTTGTTTTCATCCATTCTTCACTCAACTGGTCAGGATGAATATCGGTATAATGGCTGATCTGCAAAAAGGCAAAATGATCGATTTTAAAATCTGTAGAATAGAGCATCTTATCTTCTTCTTCGGGCGAAGCCAACGCATAATCATACGGGTTGAACTTAGTTACCCGCACATCACAATCCAGCCTGAGTATCAGCTCGTTGAAAGGCTTTAAAGAATGGATCATCAGTTGAGAAAAGCCGTGGTGATTTTTGGCTACAAATACATTTTCCTGAAGGGAGTTTTCAATTCTATACCGGATCAACTGCTGGTAGCTATCGTTGCAGGGTAAAAGAAGCATCGAAAAAAAAGATTCTCCCACATGATTTTGATACTCATTCCATGCTTCATAATTAATTGTGTAGCTTGGCATACTTAGTAGCTCAGGTATTCTTTGCTCAGCAAGTTATTTAAATTGTAAATGTAGTCTAAGGTTTTCTCCAGAAATTCTATCGGCTTTTTCTCAACCTCCTCAGCCGTTGTATAGGTCAGGTATTCTTTCATTCTGCCTACGTTCCATTCGATCGAGTTTTTTCTGATTTCCTTGTAGGGTCTTATTTCCCATAGAAAATCCTGCAGGGCAGATACATTGTAGGAAATGGAACGAGGAAACACGAGGTTTAGGGTCAGGAACTCCAATGTGTTGGCAAGTGTGGGTGAACTCTTATAAATCTTTCGATACATATCCATTCCCTCGGCGGACTTCAGCAAGGTGCTCAGTTGGTAGGCCTGAATAGATCCTTCTGAATCAGTTTCTTCCATCGATGCAAGATCATTCAGCTTGCTCAGTATCATCCGGTTGATCTGAACGGCCCGCTCCAGGTGAATACCCATGTTGATGAACGCCCATACTTCGTCATGCAGCAGCGTATTTTGAATATTGTGTTTAATAATCGCGCAATTCTCGATCGTCGTTTGGGTAAAGTCGTAGAGTCCTTTGGTTTTATAATAGTCTTCCGAATAATCGAAAATAAACCGGTAAAACTTATTCACTATTTGCCACAGCTCTGTGGAGATGACGTCGCGGGCGCCGCGGGCATTTTCCCTGGCGCTCTGCACGGCAGACTTGACGGAAGAGGGGTTTTGCGTATTGAAGGTCACGTTCAGCAATATGGCCTCTTCCGTCAGTTCTACCTCGCTTTCCTCGTCATCCAGGCCCGCCATGAACATCACGGACTTGAGGGCCACCTCATTCTGGATTTCCAGGGGTGACTCTAACGATGAAAAATACTGTACGCGCAGGTACCGGCAGAGGTGTTCCGTGCGTTCAATGTACCGGCCAAGCCAGTATAAGTTGTCTGCTACTCTTGATAACATGTGCTTGCGTTCTATGTAAGATTCTGCTTTTCA
>CAYUJK010000124.1:0-6240 GCA_964444895.1 uncultured Roseivirgaceae bacterium | reverse complement strand
TTCCACTCTTCGGACCGTTCCCTCCTTCCTGTTCAAATCACCCAGGTATCTTTCGACCCGCCGCCCTGCGATGAGTTTACCACGAGGTTCCCCTTCTGCAACGCTACGCGCGAAAGCCCCCCTTTCAGTACGTACGGCTTGTCCTTCCCTAATAGCGTGTAGGTTCTCAGGTCAATGTGGCGCGGCTCGAACTGGTCCTTGTCTTCAATAAAAGTAGAATGAAGCGACAGTGACATAATGGGCTGGGCTACATAAGACCGCTTGTTGCTCAATATTTTTTGTCGCATTTCTTCCATTTCCGCCTTCGAAGCTTTATTTCCTATAAAAATGCCATATCCTCCCGATTGATCTACAGGCTTCAGCACCAGCTTGTCCAGATTTTCGAGGATGTACTTACACTCATCTTCTTTCTCACAGCGGTAGGTATGCACATTGCTCAATATCGGTTCTTCGTCCAGGTAATACTTAATGATATCGGGCACATACGAATAAATGGCTTTGTCGTCAGCCACGCCTGTGCCAGGAGCGTTAATGAGGCTGATATTCCCCTCGCGGTACACGCTCATGAGGCCGGGCACTCCCAGTACTGAGTTGTGATCAAAGACCATCGGGTCAATAAACTCATCGTCTACCCGCCGGTAAATAACATCGACCTTCTGCTTGCCATAGATGGTTTTCATGTATACAAAACCGTTTTCCACGAAAAGATCGCGGCCTTCTACCAGTTCCACTCCCATGCTCTGTGCGAGAAAAGCATGCTCGAAATAGGCCGAATTATATATCCCTGGTGTAAGAATCACACACACCGGCTCGTCTACGCCTTCGGGCGCCACAGATGTCATACAGTTGAAAAGCCGCTCCGGATAGTCCTTCACTACCGCCACCTTAAATTTTTTATACAGACTGGAAAATGTCTTTTTCATCGCTTCCCTGTTGCTGAGCACGTAGCTCACCCCCGAAGGGCAACGTATGTTGTCTTCCAACACATAATAGTGCCCATCCTTGTGCTTGATGATGTCGGTGCCCGAAATGTGATTGTATATTTTACCGGGAGGGGTAAAGTCGAGCATTTGCTTTAAATAGTGTCCTGATGAAAAAATCAGCTCGGGTGGCACGATACCCGACTTAAGAATCTTCTTGTCGTTGTAGAGGTCTTCGAGGAACAGGTTGATGGCTACGTTGCGCTGAATGACGCCGTCTTCTATCGTCTTCCATTCCTCCCCGGAAATGATCCGCGGGAAAAGGTCAAAAGGGAATATTCGCTCTATTCCCTGGTTGTTCTCAGTATAAGTGGCAAACGTGATGCCTTGTATAAGAAAAGACAGCTTGGCTGCCTCATTGAATTTTTCAAATTCTTCCAGGTTGTAGCTGTTGAAAAACTTGAAAAAGCTTCTGTAGGGCTTTCTAATCTCGCCCTTGCTGTCAAACACCTCATCAAGCATATCGGCTTCCAGGGTGTAATGTTCAAATAAGGGACTTATGGTATTTGTTTTCATAGGCTACGGATTAAAAAAAGGAAATTACAATAAATCACGATATTATCAATGATTTTTTCAATAATATTAATATTTTATTGTTTAAATCATCATGAAATAGACTATCTATTGATTACCTCAACATCAGAGAAGACATGAGACTGGCCTGGATTTGAAGAATTCACAAGGTTTATTATGTGTAACGCCTTAGTTTCTTCAATTGATTCGTTAACTTAAAGAAAACACTTCCAACTAAATCGATGAACTTATGAAACCTACTGCAATGGAAACCCTTTCGGAGGCCATTAGAGACATTGAAAAGAATGGCTACAACACCGAATTCAAAGCTGAAGAAAACGGCCTCAAAGCCCTGCCTACTGGCAAAACCTACCAGCCAGCCGACATTACCATAGAAGCTGTTCACCGTTTTGAAGGCGACACGGATGTAGACGACATGTCGGTATTATATTCCTTGCGTACTTCTGACGGCGCCAAGGGATGGATTGTAGACGCTTATGGCCCCTATGCTGATGAATACCTGAGCAAATTTATCGTGGAAATGAAGATGGACCGGCAATAGCAACTACCCCAAAATACCTACTTAAAAGTCGCAGCATCTATCCGGCTTTTGCAGCGACCCTCGTTCACCTTTCACATGAAAAAGCTCTTATTTTTCTGGCACGAACTCAAATCTACCTTTTGGTTTATTCCAGTTCTTATCATCCTGGCGTCCATCCTACTTGCCCTTGCATTGGGCTATGCCGATAGCCACCTTGAGGTCCCGAAGAATGGCATAGGTCGCTATGTGTTTGTGGGTAGTGTAGAATCCGCAAGGGTGGTACTGTCTACTGTCTCCGCAGCCATGATTGGTGTAGCGGGCACTGTATTTTCCATCACGCTTGTAGCACTCACGTTGGCGTCGTCCCAGTTTGGCCCACGCCTCATTAAGAATTTCATGTACATCAGGGTGAATCAGGTAGTTCTTGGCAGCTACGTCTCCACCTACGTTTACTGTCTGCTGGTTCTGAACACCATAAAGGGCAATGAGGAGTATACATTCATCCCATACATATCTATTCTTTTTGCCCTGGTGATAGCAGTGGTAAATATTTTACTGCTCATCGTATTCATTCACCGCACGGCAGTGAGTATTCAGGCAGACAAGGTCATAGCCGATATCTCCCACTCGTTGGGCAAAAGCGTAAGGGTGTTGTTCCCCGAAAAAATGGGTACTGAAGCGGATACCGAGGAGGAGGTTGAGGTGCAGGCGAGTGATGTTGAGGAATCGTACCGCGAATCTACACCCATATTGTCGCCCGATAGCGGCTACCTGCAATATATAGACAGCCAATCCTTTATCGACTTAGCCGACCGGCTATCCGTGTTGGTAAAAATTCGGTTCAAGCCTGGGGATTACCTGGTAGCGGATGAATCACTTTGTGTGGTTTATAGCAACGAAAAGTTGAAAAAAGAGGATATCGATCTGTTCCAGTCCCAATTCATCATCGGCAGCGTGCGCACATCGCAACAAGATGCTGAATACGCTATCCATCAAATGGTAGAGATAGCTGTCAAGGCCTTGTCTCCGGGGGTAAACGATCCGTACACAGCGATAGCCTGCATCGACAATCTCACGGCCACGCTTACCTATCTTTCAGGCATCAAGTTCCCTTCGCGATACCGGTATGGCGAATCCGGGAATCTTCGGGTGGTGGCTGAGGTACTCACATTTGAAGGAATGCTGGATGCCGCTTTTAATCAAATACGACAGTACGCTAAAGGAAATCCTTCTGTGGTAATACGGCTCATGGAATCCCTGATCACCATTGATAAGTTTGCCGGGAAAAGAACCCACAAAGCTGTCATAAAAAAACACGCCCGTATGGTATTGAACATGGCAAGGCGGTCTTTTGAAGAAGAAAATGATCTCAAAGACCTGGAGGAGAGAAGTAAAGTATTGGTTTAAAGGCACAAAAAAAGCATCTCCAGTAAGAGATGCTTTTCATGCATACTGTATATAAAATCTTCTATTTCAATACGGTAACATTCACGGCATTTAGTCCTTTTTTGCCCATTTCCTCATCATACTCAACCTCATCGTTTTCACGAATCTGATCGATCAGTCCTGAAGAGTGTACGAAAATGTCTTTGCCAGAATTTGACGGGGTAATGAATCCATAACCTTTAGACTCATTGAAAAACTTAACTGTTCCTTGCATTGTATTTATTAATTAATTTAAAAGACTTGTAAAGAAAAGATGGGAGATCAGAATGAAAGGCAAGTGCACTTTAATAACAGAACGGCATCTTTTAATTATCAAACGCCGTAAAGCTAAAGTTAATTTGCCGGTTTTCCAATTTTTTTTATTTTTTTTAGACAGACTCTCCTACCTGTTTCCTGGCAACGCTATTCCCCTGATATTGCGAAATAGATTCAGCGCCTTGCTATCGGTAAGTCCGGAAACAAAATCAAGCAGCGTGAGCATGTTGTAATATAGGCTATCTTCGCTATCGAGCTCATTCCGGGTATCGGCAGGAAGCAAGCGCATCATGCAGTTTTCCTTCCAAGACAGTTTTTCGCGTTGGTGTTGCTTAATAACACCCGGAACAAACGCTGAAAGGAGGCCGTGAAGTACTTCGAAACCTGCTACTTCCCGCTCAATTACCTGACGGGAACGGTAGATCTTCTCCAGGGAAACACTTCTTATGTTGCGTATAGCTTCAGCCGCAGGAATACTATCGGTAAGGGCGCTGTCGAAGGCGCCCTCTAACATCTCTTCCTCTTTCGCCAAAAATACCTCTACTACCTGGCGTATCAGTTCGCGAATTGCCAGTGCGCGCATCATGCCTGTTTTTTCTGTAATACTTGAAATCTTGTCCAGCTTATCGGGACGATACTGTGCACCCAGTACAGCACCCAGCAAGTCGCGAGTTTCCTCAAAGGGAAGCCAACCCAGGTTAGCGCCGTCCTCCAAGTCGATGATTGTGTAGCAGATGTCATCCGCGGCCTCTACCAGGAAAGCCAGGGGATGCCGGCACCACACCCTGTTGTCTGCATTTCCCAGGTGTTTCAGCCCCAGCCGGCTAGCCACAAAATGAAAGTCCTCACTGTTTCCCTGCAAAAAGCCATACTTCTTCTGGCTTTTCCTACTCTTGTTCACATCGCCAATTTTTGACTCTCTCGGGTACTTGGTAAAGGCGCCCAATGTAGCACAGGTAAGTCTGAGACCCTGGCTTTTGTTTTTGTTGAGCAAACGAAAACCCTGCGCATTGCCCTCAAAGTTGGCTATATCGTGCCATTCTTTTTCAGATAAGTGGCTGATAAGGAGGTCTTTCCCTGAAAATCCGTTAAAAAATTCGGCGATTCCCGCTTCCCCTGCATGACCGAAGGGTGGGTTGCCAATGTCATGAGCCAGCGCCGCCGCGGCTACGATAGCTCCAAAGTCGTGTGAAGTAAATCCCGATTGGGTCAGGTTGGGATACTTGGCGATTAACTGTTGGCCTGCTTCCCTGCCCAACGATCGCCCCACACTCGATACTTCCAGGCTGTGCGTAAGCCGGGTATGGGCAAACTCCTGACCTGCCAGCGGAAAGACCTGCGTTTTGTCTTGCAACGAACGGAACGACTGCGAAAAAATGATCCTGTCATAGTCCTGCTCAAATACACTCCGCGCCGCGTGCCGGGTGGCCGACTGCTCGCCTATTCTCTCTTCACATAAAAGTTGTTTCCAATTCATGGGTCAATTATAGCCAAATCTTCCGAGCTTATTGGCATTTTTTCGCCAGTCCGGCTCCACACTGATGTGCTGCTCGATAAAGACTTTCTTTCCAAAAAATTTTTCCATGTCGGCCCTGGCCTCGGTACCTACTTTTTTGATGCGCTCTCCTTTGTGCCCTAGCAGTATCGCCCGCTGGGACGTACGCTCTACATAGATCACCACCCTCATCCTGATAATGCTTTCCTCTTCCTTAAACTCTTCCACCACCACCTGGCAGCTGTAGGGCACTTCCTTTTTATAATTATTCAGAATTTTCTCGCGCACTATTTCCGCGACAAAAAACCGCTCTGGCTTATCCGTCATCTCGTCTTTCGGGTAAAATGCAGGGTGCTCGGGCATATATGACAGCACCCGCTCAAAGAGCATGGAAACATTGTCTCCGTTTAACGCCGATACAGTGATTGTTTCGTCTGGCCCCAGAATGCCTTCCCAATAGCTTTGCGTCTCCGCCAGCCTCGCCTCATCCACCAGGTCAATTTTGTTGATTACCAGCAACACCGGTACTTTGGCGTGAATTACTGACTGGATAAAGGGTTCGTCCTCGTATTTTTCATAAGGATCGGCCACGAACAGCACAAGGTCTGCATCTTCCAGCGAGGTGCTTACAAACTTCATCATCGCACGATGCAGCTCATACCTGGGGTTGAGAATTCCGGGAGTATCGGAGTATATCACCTGGAAATCCTCACCACTGATAATGCCCATGATCCTGTGGCGGGTGGTTTGGGCTTTGGAAGTGATGATGGACAGCTTTTCACCGACCAATTGATTCATCAGCGTCGATTTTCCGACGTTGGGTTTACCAATGATACTTACGAATCCTGCCCTATGAGCTTTTTGAGACATTCTGATTTTTTTTGCCAAAGGTATTTGTTTTTGACGAGAAAAGAACTAATTTTGCCCTCCCATTCACAAGGAATGAAGAAACAACATCGCGGGATGGAGCAGTTGGTAGCTCGTCGGGCTCATAACCCGAAGGTCACAGG
>CAYUJK010000123.1:7913-9735 GCA_964444895.1 uncultured Roseivirgaceae bacterium | reverse complement strand
GACGAATCTGAGCCATTGGCACGCCCGATTTCCGGGCTACTTCGATCTTAAGGGCTGCAGAGTCAGCCGCGGTTTCCGGCAATACCTGAAGTTGAATTTCCTGCTGCATGGAGGGGACTTTTTTGGCCGGCAATATAGGGGAAGAAGGAGCAAGGAACAAGGAGCAGGGAGAAAGGAACAAGGAGCAAGAAAAAAGGAACAAGGAGCTGAGGGCGGAGAGAAAGCGAAGCAGCAGGAGGCAGCAGCAGGAGGCAGCGGCAGTCAGGAGAAACGGTCAAGACGGTACACCGTTACTCCGGGTAATTAGCAACAAGAAAAGGGCAAAGGGCAAGGAACAAGGAACAAGGGATAAGGAACAAGAAACCCGAATGTGGTGGGTAACCTCTTAACTGCCGAACAGGTGAAATGGTAGCCCCAAGCTAAGGCGTATAGCCCTTTTTTCTGGATCCCCTCAGGACTCGAATACGCAATAATTAATAATCAACGTAACTGACTACAGAATACCGAACACCGAATACAACTCTTAACTCAATAACCAATAACGAGTAACGGTTAACCAATACCGAATACCGAACACTGAACACAAACGAATAACCAATAACCAATAACGATTAACGAGTAACTGTCCTACACTATTTTCGCAACGGTGTTCGCGGGGATAGGGATATTTAAAAAAAAATATCTATTTTGGAATGATCACATAACGTCAAAAAGTTTTCTGAAAACAATAAGCCGACCCATGAGAAAAATCCTTCAGGTCTACTCCCTTCGCATTACGGTGTTGTATTTTCTTACGGGTATTCTGTGGATTTCTACCTCCGATTACCTGTTAGAAGTACTTACCCAGAGTAAATCGATTTTATCTGAGTTTCAAACGTATAAGGGTTGGTTCTATGTGTCCGTCACCTCGGTCTTGCTTTATGTTCTCACCAGCAGATATGAAAGCATTCTCAAGAAAAATATCGGCAGGTTAAAACATGCGAATGAAGACCTGATGACTTTCTTATACAAGGCTTCGCACGACTTGAAGGGCCCCATTTCGTCTGTGCTGGGGCTTACCAATTTATTTAAAATGGAATATCCTGAACACCGGGAGTCGCCCGTAATTGGGAAGATAGAAGCCAGCGTAAAGCGTTCCGACTTCATCATACGAGACCTGGTAAAACTGGCCGACCTCATCGAGCGAAAGCCGGCTTATTCGATGGTGTCCATTGATCAATTGATTGATGAACTGCTTCATGACGGATTACCCACCCGAATGCCGGCCAAAGAAGTGGTGGTGAAGCGGAAACTGGAAGTGGAAAAAGTGATGACCGACAAGTTTTGTCTGGGTATTGCGTTGGAGAAAATTTTTGAGAATTCGCTTGAATACCAAAACCCAAACGCTCATAAAAAAAGCATCATCATAAAGGCGCGCCAGATACCACCGCATTTGGTATTGGAAATTGAAGACAATGGCCTTGGTATTCCCTCAGAAGAGATTGCCAGGGTTTTCGATATGTTTCACCGGGCGTCGGAGTTTTCAACCGGCAGCGGTTTGGGGCTCTACATTGCTAAAATAGCCATTGAAAAGCTAAACGGGAGAATCAATATTATGAGTGCGCTGACCAAAGGCACGAAGCTCACGATTACGCTACCGCTGAAACCGCGCTCCACAGCGAGCTGACTACTCAAAATCAGGTGGAGGGAGGTCGTCGTCGGGATCGTAGTCGTCATAATTGACACCCGGCGGATTAAAAAGTCCCCAACGGTCAATGATGTAATTCCACTTATCAAAAGACGCTACCCACTCCACAAACAACAGGCGAAACTGCTCTATTTC
>CAYUJK010000123.1:4952-7813 GCA_964444895.1 uncultured Roseivirgaceae bacterium | reverse complement strand
GCTTTTTTGTAGATGGGCAGCCTGTCGGGTCTTCTTATTTCATCATCATCGTCTTCCATACATCAATTAAATTCACACTACGCTAAGAAATTCATTTGCGATAAACAAACAAATGTTTTACTGTAGAAATTCATGCATTTTTATAACTTGTGAAGTTAGATAGATTTAGTGGATAAGCCTGAAAAATTTTAAATGAAGCCCAACAAAATCATTAGGTCTGGACTTTCAACCATCAACAGCCTCAATCACCGGTTGTACGCGCGCATCAAAAGCGCCTCTAAGCAGAAAGCCGAAATCACCTTTATAGGAGAGAAAAAACAAGAACGCGTAAATGCACAGCTCTTCAGCTACGATGCTGACATGGCCAGCGAAAGAAGTGACTTTTCCGCCTATGAAGACATGAAGACGATGGATGGGAAAAGAGTGCACTGGCTTAATTTTCATGGCATCCATGATGTAAAGCTGTTTGAAAGCCTGGCTAAAGCGCTGGACCTGGACCGCATCACCATCCGGCATATTGTGGACACTACGCAAAGGCCTAAAGTCGATGAAAATGATAGCTACCTGTTTTTTACGATTAAATCCATACTGGAACGCAAGGAGGACGAAGTGGAGATAGAGCAGCTCTCTTTTGTGTTGGGCAGGGGCTACCTGATCTCTTTCCAGGAAAAAAAAGGAGACCATTTTGAGCATATCCGCAACAGGATCAGAAACAACGAAGGCATTGTAAGAAAAAAGGAATGCGATTACCTCCTCTACCTGCTGCTGGATGCCATCCTGGATAACTACTACGAAACCATCGATGCGCTTCTGGAAGACGTAACTGATCTCGAAACAGAAGTGCTGAAAACGCCCACCCAAAATACGGCGTTGAAAATTGAGCAAAAGAAGAAAATTGGCGGATTGATGAAAAAATCGCTGAGCCCGATGCGCGAGGCGCTCACTAACATTCTCAACTACAAGACCGGCTTCATTGATAAAAGCAATATGAAGTATTTCCGGGACCTGAAAAACAGCTGTAGCAACGCCATAGAAGAGATGGACTCCATCAACCAATCGCTCGAAGGACTTACGAACATATATTTCTCCTCGCTGAGCCACAAGATGAATGAGATCATGAAAATGCTGACACTCGTGGCCACCATCTTTATACCACTTACCTTCATTGTAGGGATCTACGGTATGAACTTCGACAATATGCCAGAGCTCCACACGCGCTATGGCTATTTTGTGGTATTGTCGATTATGGTGTTTATTATGGCCGGAATGATCTTCTATTTTAAAAAGAAAAGGTGGTTTTGACTGAATGTTGTTCAAGACGAGAATATAACATTCGTCTTCACTTAATAAGTAAACGTGGAAGTCCCGCAAGGCTTTGTGGCTGCCTTGCGGGATTTTTTTATTTCCTCATATAGCACCGCAGGCCTACGTTGAAGATAGCGCCTGGAGTAAGTGAAAGGTGAAAGTTGCTTCCAGTATCATCCGTGGCAAATACCATAGCGCCTACGGTTGACTCCACTGCAAATTTATCAGTAAAGAAATAGGTGAATCCCGGCATCACACCTAGGGAAAACTCCCTAAAGCCATACGGACGGTAGTACGCGGAAGGGGCATACTGGAGAAAGGCTTCCCCAAAAAGGGCAAAATTTTCACTGACGAATTTGTGGCCGCGTCCATAGATGTTGAACACCGGCTTCACGTCGTCTTCTACTTCATGGTAGGTGAAACCTATCCTTCCGCCGACCGAAATATTCTGGGCCACAAAATACGAGAAATCAGGAACCAGTGTGAGACGGTCATTTCCATCGCCGGCCTGCAGCGAGAAATAACCTCCAATACTCATGGAGCCCTGCGATACCTGTGCCATCGACTTTTCTGCGAATAACAGCAATAAAGTGAAAAATGCTGTAACCAATAGTTTGTTAGTGCTTCTCATTTGATTTTTAGTTTTGGTGATGTGCAAAATTAAATTTCCTCTCTATTCGAAGTTTGATGATGTATGAAATTGTGAAAAACCGCAAAAAACATTTGGCTTTCAATCTGTTCCTATATCGGGCGAATGAATAGCCACTAAGGTGCTAAGACGCGAAGAAATCAATGGTGGACTCGTAGCAACTTGATCATTCCTAAATCATACACACTTGGCGCCTACGACTCTTGGCAGCAGTAACGGAGTCCTTAATTTGTGCTCTAAAATTTGGGAATTTATGCGTAACATAGTAACCTTGATCAGTCAACATCAAATTAAACTGCTGACGAATGCCCAAAGCCAGTAAACTCGGAACCTTCGGAGGTGTATTCACACCCTCTATCCTGACCATTTTAGGCGTAATCATGTACCTGAGGCTTCCCAATATTGTGGGCGAAGCCGGACTCCTTGCCACTATTGGCATTATCGTGATCGCCCATATCATTTCCGCAACTACTGGCCTCAGCGTTTCGTCTATCGCCACCGATAAGAAAGTAAAAGCCGGCGGCACCTACTACATGATCTCCCGCAGCCTGGGCCTGCCGATAGGAGGTACGCTGGGGCTGGCCTTGTTTGTCGGGCTTTCATTTAGCGTTTCCTTATATTTAATAGGTTTTTCGGAGAGCTTTCTCAACTATTGGGGGTTTGACAATGACATCAACTCCATCCGCATCACCGGTACCATAGCTTTGCTGGCAGTCACTACGATTACTTTCATTAGCACTTCACTGGCGATAAAATCGCAGTATTTTATCATGACAGCCATTGGCTTGTCATTGCTTTCAATTTTCCTGGGCAAGCACGAATTTAACCCCGAAGTGCCGCTGATTTCAAATCCATCCTCCACAGTACCACTCATGGTGCTGTTTGGAATATTCTTTCCCGCTGTGAC
>CAYUJK010000123.1:0-4852 GCA_964444895.1 uncultured Roseivirgaceae bacterium | reverse complement strand
GTCGATAAGATTTCACCCAAAATATTTGCGAAGGGAGTAGGGGCCTCCAACGAGCCTCGAAATGCCCTTATCCTGACGTTTGTCATCGCCGAAGCCGGAATTCTCATTGGAGAGCTGGACGTAATTGCTCGCATCGTTTCGATCTTTTTCATTACTACGTATGGCTTTCTGAACCTGAGCTGCGCGTTCGAAGCCTGGACCAGCGCAGACTTCAGGCCCAGCTTCAAGACACCCGTGTGGGTAAGTTTCCTGGGCGCTGCGGCATGTTTCATTGTCATGATCCAGCTCGATTTTGTGGCCACCATAGGGGCAACCATCGTACTTGGCTTGTTATTTCTTTACCTGAAACGAAAAGAACTGTCCCTTCAGTCGGGCGATGCATGGAGCGGCGTATGGGCTACGCTGGTGAAGAATGGCCTCGACCGGCTCAATAGGGAGAAACTACAGGCGCGTAACTGGCGGCCCAACATCATTATGTTTGCCGGCGACAGCGATAGCCGCCCGTATATGTCAGAACTGGGAATTTCCATAGCAGGAAAGCTGGGTATTCTTTCCTCTTTCGAGCTGATCGAATCAGAAAAATCCCTTCTTCTCAAATCGGAGAAAGACCTTACAGAAGACCGCAAAGAAGGAAAATTTTTTCACCGGAAACACTACTGCAAAGACATCTACGCTGGCATGGATGAGATCAGCCGGGTATATGGCTTTTCGGGAATAGAACCCAACACCATCCTGATGGGATGGAGCCACCAGGAAAAGCACAAGCCGGAGTTCCTGAACCTGGTTCAGAATTTTGAAAAAAATAATTACAATTCGATTTTTCTCCACTATAACCGGGAGAAAAAATTTGGCGAAAGCAAAACGATAGATATCTGGTGGAGTGGCTGGGGCAAGAACCTGTCATTTGCCATCAACCTACTCCGCCACATCACCACCTCCGGCATGTGGAAAGAGGCTGCGGTGAGGCTGCTGGTGATCAATCCTGACAACACCCGGAAAGAGAACATCTACAAGACCCTTGAGCGCATCATTGATTATTTCCGGGTTTCGCTGGAAATCAAGGTGATCAACAATGGCATCGACAAGTTGCCGGCCAATACCATCATCGAAAGTGAATCGCGCAAAACGGATTTGACCATTATCGGTATTCCCGACAACCAGTACGACGACCTGGAGACTACTTATCAAAAAACTTCTGAGATAACCGACAAACTCGGGACTACTCTTTTTATTAACGCCTCTCCTAATTTTGAAGAATATTCATTGGATCTGTATCGTGCAGACGACCGAAAAGACCAGAAGGATGTGGCGCTAAACCTCCCGGAATTGAAACCGGTGAAATACCCGGAAGTGAATGCCACGGTAAGGTTAGCAGACGCCCAGGGAATGAGGATTCTTAATGAGTTTTATCATAAGGCTTTTTACGAATTTTTTTCGATCAACCGGCAAGCGGCTAAGGAAGTGGGCTCGCTGGCCGACTCTATTTCTGCCTCTTTGCAAAAGCTGGATCAGGCCAAAGATGTCTACCGGGCAGAAAAAGCACTGTCAAAAATCAAAAGCGAATTTTACTATAACTTTGGCAGGCTTCATTCGGAAATCATCGAGAAAAAGCTGGAAAGACAAAAGGATGCCCTGGAGTTGGGCATAGAATGGTACCTGGAGACCATTGCCCGGGAAGTTGATGCAGTACCGTCCAGGCTAAAAATTGAATACCCGTTGGAGGACCTGAGGCCTCAGAAGGAAGACATTGGGGCAGTGAAATGGATGAAGTTTAAAAAACGATTCTGGCATCCATTTGCGAAAAAAAGTATCCCCGTGAAAGTAGACTACCGCCGTGCGGCAAGGTACTATTTGCTGGATAACCGGCTGCAGTTTCTTGCGTCCTACCTGCGGCAGTTCCAGGACGATTCACTCTATTTTTTAAATCAATTGCAGTCGGTGTTCCGGTTTACTGACACCATGTTTGAAAAAGCCGAAAAGGCGATTGAAGCGGAAAAGCTGAGCCCGGCTATGTTACACGAAATGGCAAAGTCGGTAGAAGAAAAGGCAGAAACCCTGCTCAGCGACCAGGAGGTGGTAGAAAGCATGTACAAGGCGCGGCTGCTGACCGAATTTCGTAAAAATATACAGGTATTTGCCAATAACCTGGAAAAACTGACGGTAAACCGCACCATTCGCAAGAAGACCAGGGCACGAAAATACTATCGCAATATCAAAAATGAAATATCGCATTTTGCGGCAGATTGGCAATATCAGGCCCAGCTCTCTGCCAATAAAAACTTCCTCGAATCTTCATTGCTCTCATTCAAAGACAGGATTTATCACGAGATAGAGGAATTTAACCAAACGGAAGTAGAGCAAACGGGACACAGGCTTTTGAAATCCGTGAGCGAAATACGCGAACAGCTTAGGACGCTCAAAGACTCAAAGGGTAAGGCCTTTAAGATGCCGAAGATTCCCGGAAGAAGCGACGGCCTCGTGGCAGATTTTGAAGAGAGAAGTAAAAAACTTGTGAGCCTTACCTCGGCCTTGCCGGAGAAGATCACGATTTCTACCTCACCTGAAAACAAAGACGGCAAGGGAGAAAGTGAGGCCGTGGATATTTCGGCATCAAAAATAGCCCGACATTTCCTGGAAGCCCAATTTTTAGGCTCTGCCACTGAGGTATTGCAGAAATCGTCAGAGACCATCGACAACATCGTGTTTAGCCTGAACGACACCCTCAGCCTCACCAAGTTTAGCCTGGATAACCGCGACGACGACCTCGGCGATGCTGACAAGGTGATGCAGGACGCCGTTCAAAAGGCCTTGAAGAACATTGACCTGGAAGAGGAACGCGTAAAAAAGCTGACGTTGGATACGGCATCGGAACTGGACAGGCTGCTGGAAGACCTGTTTGAGTCGCTTTCCACCCATAAAATTGGCGATAGCGCCCGCGAATTTTCCTTCCTCATTCGCGACTACCAGAGCAAGCGTGTGATTAATAAGTTTGAGGGCGCGGTACAGCATGTGGGACGTTTCTTTAAGGGGAATTGGGTGAAGCTTCTCTATTCCAAAAGTGAAGGAATCCTGCTGGCACAGCGCCTTGCGGACAGCGATAAGGCCAAAACGATAGGGGAGAAAGTGCTGGATATAGTGGACCAGGTGACACCCGATTTTACCTTGCTGGACCGCCTGCCTCATTTTTACAAAAACCTCTTCAGTGGTCGCTCAAGTATTGGTGAGAGCTTCTGGATCAAACGTCCCGGGGAGTGGGAGCTGCTCAAGAAAGCCTTGCAGCGATACCAGAGCGGGTATCACGGCGCTTTGCTGATACTGGGAGAACGAAATTCCGGCAAGACAGCTTTCTGTAACCAGTTTAGCAAGAAGAAGTTTTCTGCCGATAAAGTGTATCAACTGTTTCCCCCGCCTACTGGATCGTCCAAAGCGGAAGATTTTGTACGCGAGTTGAGCAAGACTACCTCGCTTTCTGGTTCGCTGGAAGAGATCATGTACGCCCTGCCTCACCAGAGTGTGGTGGTGATTCACGACATGGAACTGTGGTGGGAACGGTCTTCGGAGGGCTACGAAGTGATCCGCACGCTGGTGTGGCTGATCAACACTTTTTCATACAAGTGCCTGTTTATTGTCAATACCAACCCGTTTGCCTTCGAGCTGATCAACAAGGTACACCCTATCGACAAGCTGTTTATCGGTACCATTAAATGTCGGCCTTTCCGCGCCGAAGAGTTGAAAGACCTGGTGATGTCGCGGCACCGTTCCAGCGGGCTTGGTTTTGCGTTCGAAAACAGGAAGAACCAGAAAGTTTCCGAAGTGAAGCTGGCCGGCCTTTTCAATAAATATTTTGACTACTCAGAAGGCAACCCGGGCGTTACGTTAAACGGTTGGCTGGCCAATATCCGGTACGTTTCTTCTACCAGCATCGCGATTAACAAACCCGAGGCGCCCAGCCTGAAAGTGCTGGAAGACCTGCCCGGCGATTGGCAGGTGATCCTGGTGCAGTTGATCATTCACAAGCGGCTCACCTACGGCCAGTTGCTTCGGATGTTTGAATATAGTGACTATGAACTGCAGGACTTATTGCAGGCCTTGTCGCGCTGTGGGCTGGTGAAAGAGCGCACGAGGAACGTTTACCTCGTAAATCCCTACATAGAGCCCTTTATTCTGAAGGTGTTTAAACAAAAAGAATGGTTATGAGCATCATCGTCATCATAGGAGTGGCCCTGGGTTTGTTCCTGTTTTTCAGGTTAGTGAACCTTGCCGTAAAACGAGTGTTGGGCGGGAGACCCCTGGGAGGTGGATACCTGGTGTTTCGCGTAGTATTCGAATTTGTGGTGTGGATATATTTTTATTTCTGGGCTATGGACCGCCTGCTTTCCGGCAAATCGTACTATACCACACTGCTGGTGGTATCGGTGCTTATTGTCCTGCTCTTTTTTGCCTGGTATATCTTTCGCGACGTATTTGCTGGTGTTTTGTTCAAGGTGCAATACCAGCCCGTTTTAGGCCAGCATTTTTATTTTGACAATATAAGCGGCGTACTGAAGCGCATCGGAACCACATCCCTGACCCTGGCCACTGCCGATGGAGATGAATTGAACATACCCTACTCAAAAATCGTCAGCACGGTGACAGGCAATGCCCAAAAAAAGGTGCATGACGACGCCAGCATAAAACTGCTTATAGCCAAGAAGCTATCTAAGGAAGACAGCATCAACAAACTCCGGGAGAGCCTGCTCAACTCCCCCTGGAACCCCGTGAAAAAGCCCCCCGTAATCAAAGTGCTTTCCGAAAGCGACACCCACTACGAATTTGAAATCACGCTGGGCACTACCAATGCCAGCCATTTGGC
>CAYUJK010000122.1:0-9735 GCA_964444895.1 uncultured Roseivirgaceae bacterium | reverse complement strand
GAAGATGAGCATGAGATGGTCGGTTTGTTTCAGGCATTTGTGAGAAACGACGAAGTCGTCCACGAAAACACCGTAACGGTGATACAAGAAGAAATCACAAACAATATTTTGTTTTGGGATGTTCGGAAAGAGGTATATGGCGAAAACGTAGGACTGGTGTACAAAGAAATAACGCAACTGGAATACTGTGCCGAGGCCGACTGTCTTGGCCAGGCCATCATAGAGGCTGGCATCGAATACACGCAACAAATAAGGGAGTATGGCAAAGAATAATTTTTTTATCGCCCTCTTTGCGCTTTGGGCGCTCGGCACACAGGCCTCCGATAACAAATACGTGGCATTTCTGACAGATAAAGCAAACAGCAGCTATACACTGGAAAATCCGGGTCAGTTCCTGTCAGAACGGGCGCTGCAGCGAAAAAATAAATTGGGAATCTCCGTTTCCGAAGAGGATTTGCCTGTAAGTGATTTTTACCTGCAACAACTGGCGGAATACGAGGTAGAAATACTGCACACGTCCCGCTGGTTCAACGCCGTGCTCATCGAAGCCGACGAGGAAACTGCCAATGAACTGAGCGGCCTCGGTTTTATCAGGGAGATTAACCTGGTGGCTCACAGCGACGAAAGCGGCGCCAACAGCAGGCGGCGGCATGGGCGATCGGCTACCCGTGAGCTCAGCAGCGAGTGGTTCCCTTTTGTTACCAACGCCCTGCAAAACAGGATGCTGGGCGTAGACGAAATGCACAAGAAAGGCTTTATGGGCGAGGGAATGCGAATCGCCATTTTTGACTCGGGCTTCCAGGGTGTAGATCAGTCGTCATTTTATTCTCACCTCCATCAAAACGACCGCCTCGTTTACACGCGAGACTTGATCCTCAAAACCGGCAACGTATTTCAATACGACAATCACGGCAGCAAGGCGCTCTCCACCATAGCTGCCTACAGCGAAAACGAATACCTGGGTGTGGCCTACAATGCGGAGTTTGTCCTCTGTGTTACGGAAGACGTAGGCAGTGAATACCCGGTAGAAGAATACTACTGGCTGATAGCTGCAGAACTGGCTGATAGCCTGGGCACAGATATCATCAGCTCGTCGCTTGCTTACACTACCTTTGACGACCCTTCTATGAACTATACCTACAGCGATTTGGATGGCCACACGGCAGTCATCACCAAAGCAGCAAAAATGGCCGCCAGCCGGGGCATGATCGTGGTAACAAGTGCGGGCAACGACGGCAACAAATCGTGGAAATACATCAATGCACCGGCTGACGCAGACTTTATCCTGGCGGTAGGCGCGGTAAACATGGACATGAAGCACAGCTCGTTCAGCTCGTTTGGACCCTCAGCAGACGGTCGCATTAAGCCAGAACTGTGCGCACTGGGCACAAGTGTGAAAGTGGTAAGTGGAGAAAACATTTACAACTCCAATGGCACCTCGTTTTCTACTCCGCTGGTAAGCGGACTGGTAGCCGGTTTCTGGCAGGCCTTTCCCGAGCTTAACAGTTTTGAGGTAATGGAGATACTGAAGTCCACCGCTTCCAACAGCCTGGCTCCTGACACCGTGGTAGGCTACGGCGTCCCCAATTTCATTGAGGCGTTTAACAAAGCCGCCGATATCGAGGAGACAACTGAAGATACCTTCGTAGTATATCCGAATCCCGTAGACGGCTCAAAAATATTCGTAGCCTCCGGTGGTTTTCTTGATATTGGAAAAGTAAAAGTTAACTTTGCCGACTTCAAAGGAGCCGTTGTAAAGGATATTGAAGTGCAGGTTTTCAGCCCATCAGAAACCCTGGAAATTGACATTTCTGACCTGGGGACGGGATACTACCTCACCAACTTTACCAACGGCAGCAAGAAAAAAACCGTAAAGTTAATTGTATTGTAAATGCCCGTAATTGCGCCTTCTATTCTCAATGCCGACTTCTCAAGGCTTCACGAAGAAATTCAAATGCTTAATGAAAGCGAAGCGGAGTGGATTCATCTGGACATCATGGACGGAATCTTCGTACCCAACATTTCCTTTGGAATCCCTATAGTAGAGGCCGTGCGCAAACTTTCCGATAAATTCCTGGATGTACACCTCATGATCCAGAAGCCTGACAAGTACGTAGAGGCCTTTTACAAAGCCGGCGCAAACAATATTATTGTGCACTACGAAGCTGATCACAACCTGGAGGAAACCTTAAAAAAAATAAAGTCGTTCGGCATCGACAGCTCTGTGTGCATCAACCCTAAAACACCGGTAGAGGTGCTCTACCCCTACCTGAAGTGGGTGGATATGGTGCTGATCATGAGCGTGGAAGCCGGCTTCGGAGGGCAGGCGTTCATGCCTGAGACCTACCAAAGGGTAGAAACGCTGAAGAAACACCTGACAGAAAACAACCTGAAGGTGCGCATAGAAGTGGACGGTGGGGTAAACTACACCAACGCCGGCAGCCTTGCCGAAAAAGGTGTAGACGTGCTGGTGGCGGGTAGCCTTGTTTTTAAGTCAGATAATCCGAAAGGAACCATAAAAAAACTAAAGGACATCGCCTTCCAACATGCTGTTTAGATGTGTATGGATCACCCTCTTCCTCGGCGGCTTTTGCAGTGCACTGCACGCACAGCAGGGGATGCTGTACGGCATCGTAACAGACCAGGAGGGCGCACCCATAGCCAATGCCGGCATCTTCCTTTCGAATATTGAAAAGGGAACTTCTACCGACAGCCTCGGGAGATACCGAATCACAGCACCAGCCGGTTCACTTATAGTAGAAATAAGCCATGTGGCCTACCAAAAAGACACCCTGGAACTGAGGCTGAACCCTGGCGAACAAAAAGAGCTCAACATTGAACTCACTTTGCTAGATATTTACCTGCAACAAGTAGAGGTATATGGAAACACGCTCTCAGAAGACCGGATCAAAGCCTCTTCCTTTCGACTCGACCCGCTTCATTCACAGGAAGTAATTTCGCCGTTCAACGATTTCAACATCATTTTACTTACTCTCCCGGGAGTGGTTTCGGGCAATGAGCTTTCGTCCAGCTATTCTGTGCGCGGAGGCAACTTTGACGAAAACCTCGTATTTGTCAACGACATTCCCATCTACAGGCCGCTGCTGGTGAGAGCGGGCCAGCAGGAGGGGCTCAGCTTTGTGAACCCCAACCTGGTAAAAAGTGTGGAGTTTTACGCCGGAGGATGGAGTTCTCGCTATGGTGACAGGATGTCGTCGGTACTGGATATTCAGTATAAAAAGCCGGAAAAAACGGCCGGCTCACTTGAGTTGAGTTTACTCGGAGGATCGGCTCACCTGGAGAAAAAGTTTGGCGACAGGCTCAGCGTAGTAGTAGGCGTTCGAAATAAAAATTCCCGCTACCTGCTCAATTCCCTGGAGGTGGATGGCCAGTACCTCCCCAATTTTACCGATGTGCAGGGCGTCGTAAACTATACGCTGAATGCCAGGCCCGAAAAAAGGGCCGAAATAGGTGCGCTCTTCTCGTATGCCGAAAACAAGTATGAAGTGACACCACAGAGCCAGGAAACTAATTTCGGCTTTTTTGACTTTCCACTCCGGCTATACGTAGCGTACGGTGGTCTTGAAAAGCTCCAGTACAAAACCTGGCAATCCGGCTTATATTTCTCAAAAAAATTCAACGAAAAAATCGAAAACAAAACCATCCTTTCCGGCTACTATTCTACTGAAAGGGAGCGCTTTGAGGTGGAAGGCGCTTACCGGCTGTGTGTGCTGCAAACGAACATCAACCTGCCGGGATTCGACGAATGCCTGAGCAACCGCGGTGTGGGCTCGAACTACCGCAGTGGCGCCAATTTCCTGGACGTAGCCAGCGCCACCCTGGAAAATAAAACGGAGATAGAGCTAAACCATGTGAATGCCTTCAGCCTGGGAATAGGGTATACCACGCAGCACTTTGACGACAGCTTTAACGAGTTCTCCTTCCGCGATTCATCCGACTATGTGTTGATCAATGAGGCCTTTGCCGAAGACAATACATTGACGACCCACCAGGCATTTTTCTATATCGATCATCGAATACGCCCCGCACCCAACCAGAACCTAACCTACGGCGCCCGCCTCCACTACCACTCCGTAACGGGCCAAATCCTGGTTGACCCGCGGGTGCAGTACGCCATCAAGCCCTCCGGCGGTCGCGACATCGTGTACCGCTTGTCCGCAGGGATTTACCGGCAGCAGCCGTTTTTCAGGGAATTCAGAACCCGAGAAGCGCAGCTCAACCGCGACATCAAAGCGCAGTCATCCTCCCATGTGATCGCCGGGCTCGACTATGAGCTTACATTCTGGGGCAGGCCATTTAAGCTCACCGGCGAAGGGTATTACAAATACATGTGGAATGTAAATCCCTACGACATCGACAACGTGCGAATCCGTTACCACTCGCATAACAATGCCACCGCGTATGCTGTCGGTTTCGACATGCGCATCAGTGGGGAGTTTGTTGTCACGGACCAGTCGTGGTTCAGCCTGGGCATCATGCGCACACGCGAAAACAGCGGTGAGGACGGCAGTGGATACGTATTCCGCCCTACGGACCAACTGATCAACGCCGCTATTTTTTTTCAGGATCATATCCCAAAATTTCCCGACTACAAAATCAACGTTACTTTCTTCTACAACTCTCCCCTGCCCTTTTACACTCCTTCTGCCGACAGAAGCCAGTACTTTCGCGGAGCGGAGTACCAACGGCTTGATATTGGATTTTCGCGGGAGTTCAACATTTCTAAAAATGAAAGCCTGCTGGTGATAGGGCTGGATGTATTAAACCTCACCAACAGCAACAACGTGATCAGTTATTCGTGGGTACAAGATGTAACGGGAGCCTACTTTGCCGTGCCCAACAGGCTTTCGCAGCGCTATTTCAATGCCCGGGTTCGTTATCGCTTTTAAGCCATGGAGAAAAAAAAAGACATTCAATATGATCGCATCGTGCTCTTCGACGGTGTGTGCAACCTCTGCAGCGGCGCGGTGCAGTTCATTCTGAAACATGAAAAAAAAGACTCCCTAAAATTCGCGTCACTACAGTCGGACATCGGAAAAGACATCCTTGAGCACTACCACATAGACCCCAAACGCACCGACAGCATTGTGTACGTAGAAAACGAAAGTGCTTACGTAAAAAGCCAGGCTATTTTAAAAATAGCCCGCCACCTCAAATACCCCTATCGAATGTTTTCATTTTTTGGCTTTATCCCCACCTCCATTGCCAACTGGAAATACGACCTCGTAGCCCGATACCGCTACAAGCTTTTCGGAAAAAAAGACGAATGCTGGCTGCCCCAACCCGGGTGGAAAGAACGCTTTCTGGACTACCGCTGAGATAAAAAATAAAGATAAAACCCCGCAAAACTTGAAATTTTTGCCAAATTCCCTTTGCTTAGCAGATTAGTAGAAAAGTAATTAAAGTGTGTAACTATAATTTTGAAGAAGTATGAAAAAGTTGAAAGCATTATTTTTTGCCCTGATATTGATGACAGGCAGTGTGTATGCTCAGGAAGATGGGGGTATCACTGATGAAGAACTGTGGAAATACGCCTTGATGACTGAGGTGATTGAACAGATGAAGAAGGACATCAATACCGCCATTAACGAGATGATCAAAAACCAGGAAGGTATTGACGGAAAGCGATATCTGGAACTGGCAAAAACCAAAGGCGACGCGGCGAAACTTGCTGAGATCGAGGCCACCGATTTTGAAAAAGAGTTCCTTCAACTGGTGGAAGACGAAAAAGAAAAGAGAATAGACGCCATCAAAACAGTGAACCAGGAACTTGCTACCAAAATGGTAGGTGATCAGGGAAGAACGTATAAGGCGATAAAGGAAGCATTGGACAGCGATGCTGAGTTGAAGTCGAAATACGAGGCTCTGCAAAATCAAATCCGGTTTAACGGAGAGGGATAATCTTCTCTTAAGAAAACATCAGTGGAATGACCTGCACAATCTCGATTGACCGCGGGCATTCCACTTTTTTTTTGTCCTCTCAGTATTCCACCCGAAAGTCCTTAAACCCCTTGTAGTCACCTTCGCGCGCATCCAGCCTGCTTACCTGCGCCAGAAAAGGTCCTTCCTTACACGCATTCATCAAGGCATTCAATTTTTCTGAATCACCCTCGGCTTCAATGTAAACGGTGCCATCCTGCTGGTTTTTTACTATGCCGGTCAGTCCTATTTCCCGGGCTGTGCGATGCACAAAAGCCCTGTAGCCTACTCCCTGCACACGGCCATGAACGGTGATATTGAGATGCTTATGCATTTGATGATTGCTCTTCCGCCAATTCTTTCATGAGTGCTACGCCGGCAGATAGTCCCAGGCGATCGGCCCCGCTTTCTATCATAGTCCGGGCTGTCTTCAGGTCGCGAATCCCACCCGAGGCCTTCACGCCGATGTGGGCCGGCAAAGTAGACCGAATAAGCCTCACCTGCCTGGCTATGGCGCCCGACTTCGCAAAGCCGGTAGAGGTCTTTACAAAATCGGCGCCAGCTTCAGCGCAGATTTTACATGCCCGGAGAATTTCTTCGTCAGTAAGCAAGGCCGTTTCGATGATCACTTTCATCAGGCAGTTGTGTTGGTGAATGAGGTCTGCGCACTTTGCAAGCTCGGTTTTCACCCACGGCATGCCCGACTTAAAAGCCGAAATATTCATCACAATATCCAGCTCATTAGCGCCCTCATCCACGGCGAGCTGGACTTCCTGTATTTTGGCCTCCGTCATACTGTAGCCCAGCGGAAAGCCAATTACCGTTACTAACTGAATGGGTGAACCCCGGAGTTCTCGGGCGGCCTTTTTCACCCAAAAAGGCGGCACACAGGTGCCCACAAAATTGTACTCAAACGCCTCGTCGATCAGCCTCAGTACATCTTTCTCAGTAGTCTCGGGCTTCAAAATCGTATGTTCGATGTATCTGTTCATAAGAATGCTGCTCCTGTATTGCTTCAAAGGTGAGTTGATTCTCATTAAAGTGAGAATCGATGTAGCCTGCGCCCGAAAGTGTGTGTTTCGTGAAGTTAAAAAAAATATAGAAAATCCCTGATAAAGCCGTAAAAAATCAATGCCGCATCCCGCACTCTTTGCAGAATTTCTTCTTACCGGGCTTCCGTTTTTTGGGTGGCTTTTTGTGGCCAAAATATGTAGGGTCGGAATACTGGGGCTTTTCCATTTCCTTCTCCATTTTTTTGCGCTTTTTGGCATTGGTCTCCATGCGCTTTTCGTATTCCTTTATTTTCTCATCAAAGTTATAGGGAGACTGCTTTTTCTTCCTGAAAATGCCAAGTACCGATTTCTTTTCTTTTTTGCCTTTGGCCGACCGCTGCCCGTAGGTTGCACCCCTGTCGTAGTTGCGTTGTGAAGGTGGCACGGTAGACTCCCCAGACTCCTGCTGCGACTGGGCCATGGAAATACCCGCCGCTGCTAAAAAAGCCAGCGTAAAAATGATAACATACTTCATAACACCTGTTTTGTTTATACAAACAATATCCAGCGGGAAATATTGTGTGTTGGTAGTTGGTTTCCGGTTTTAGAAGAGGTATTCAGTGTTCAGTAATCATTACCAAATGCAGACCACCGGACACTGATTCAACCTAACTCACCCCGCTTCCGTTCCCCACTTTGCTTTCCGGGCTGATGAAAACAAGCCTTCCGTCGCCGTCCTCAGCCAGCAATACCATTCCTTTGGATTCGATGCCCATTATTTTCCTGGGCGCCAGATTCACCAACACCGACACCTGCTTACCCACAACCTCTTCAGGCTGGTAGCTGCCCGCAATACCGCTCACTACGGTACGCACATCTATCCCTGTATCGATCTTCAACTTCAGCAGTTTATTGGATTTTTCCACTTTTTCGGCCTCCAATATTTCGCCGATCCTGATGTCCATTTTCATGAAATCGTCAAACGTGCATTCGCTCTTACTGGGCTTCAATGTGTTTTGATCCTGGTTTTCCAATTCATTTTGTTTTTTTGTGTCCAATAGTTTTTGCACCTGCTGCTGAATTACATCGTCTTCAATCTTTTCAAAAAGCAGCTCTGGCGCATTGATGGTGTGACCGGCTTCCAGCAGATCCGCATTCCCCGTATCGTGCCATTTCACATTTGGCTTGCCAAGCATCTTTTCGAGCTTCGCAGCAGTAAATGGCATGAAAGGCTCCGACAGCGCCGCGAGGTTTGCCGCCACCTGCAGCGACAAGTTCAAAATTGTTTTCACCCTTTCCGGATCGGTTTTGATGAGCTTCCAGGGTTCAGTATCTGCAAGGTACTTATTGCCCGTACGGGCGATATCGATAAATGTGGCCAGTGCTTCGCGAAATTTAAACTGATCCAGGGAGCGGCCTATTTTTCCCGGCGCATCCTGAATGGACTGGATCAACTGCTCATCAATATCAAAGAGCTTCCCTCTTTCCGGTATTTTTCCGTCGAAGTATTTATGTGTCAGCACTGCAGCGCGATTTACAAAGTTGCCGAAAATCGCCACCAATTCGCTGTTGTTTTTAGTCTGAAAGTCCTTCCAGGTAAAGTCGTTGTCTTTTGTTTCCGGGGCATTGGCGCACAGCGTGTAGCGCAGCACATCTTCTTTCCCGGGAAAATCCACAAGGTATTCATGTAGCCATACCGCCCAGTTCCGGGAGGTGGATATCTTGTTGCCCTCCAGGTTCAGGAATTCATTGGCAGGTACGTTTTCCGGCAAAATAAAATCGCCATTGGCCTTCAGCATAGTTGGGAAAATGATGCAGTGGAATACGATATTGTCTTTGCCAATGAAATGAATGAGCCGCGTGTCTTCTGCCTGCCAGTAGAGCTTCCAGTCTTTTCCATGCTGCTGCGCCCAGTCTTTCGTAGCCGAAATATAGCCGATGGGGGCGTCAAACCACACGTAGAGCACCTTTCCTTCAGTTCCCGGCACGGGCACGGGCACACCCCAGTCCAGGTCGCGCGTCACAGCCCGGGGCTGCAGTCCCTGGTCAATCCACGACTTGCATTGGCCATAGACATTTGGCTTCCATTCTTTATGACCTTCCAGAATCCATTCTCTCAGCCACCCTTCGTATTCATCCAGGGGCAAATACCAGTGCTTTGTTTCCCTGAGCACCGGCTTGGCGCCGCTGAGCATCGATTTTGGGTTGAGCAATTCCGAGGGACTCAGCGTGGACCCACAGTTTTCGCATTGATCTCCATACGCCTCTTGAAAGCCGCATTTGGGGCAAGTCCCCTTGATGTAGCGATCCGCCAGAAATACTTTTGACGCCTCGTCATAATATTGCTCAGAAGATATTTCCTTTAAATTCCCCTGATCATACAGCTTTTTGAAGAACCCGGAGGCCGTTTCGTAGTGTGTCTTGCTGGTGGTACGCGAGTAGATATCAAAACTTATCCCGAACGTCTCAAAGGATTCCTTGATCAATGCATTGTATTTATCTGCTACTTGCTGGGGTGACACGCCTTCTTTCCGCGCCCTGATGGTGATGGGCACGCCATGCTCGTCCGAACCGCAAATAAATGCGACGTCTTCGCCCTTTGACCGCAGGTACCGCGCATAGATATCGGCAGGCACATATACCCCCGCCAAATGCCCGATGTGGATGGGGCCATTGGCATAAGGCAGCGCCGCCGTGATGGTGTGTCTGTTAACTGTTTTTTGAGGCATTATTTTCAAATTTCCGCAAAGATAGAAGATATGGCACAAAATCGCTCAAAGGATGAAGAAAGAAAGCTTCACCT
>CAYUJK010000121.1:7354-9745 GCA_964444895.1 uncultured Roseivirgaceae bacterium | reverse complement strand
TACTTCAAGACTGTACTTTCCATTCGCATCCGAAATGGTACCCACACTGGTGCCTTTCACGGCGATGGTTACGCCAAGAAATGGCTCTCCGTTTTCATCGGTCACACTACCGGTGACCCTAAAAGCTACCCGGTCTTCGGCTGATTCAGCCGATCTGCCAGGGTTCGTCTGCACTATTTCTGCTCGCGAAGCGTAAAGCTCATTTGATTGAGCCTTTGCTCCCGCGTGTAACAGCAGAAATACGCCACACACAACGTAAAATTGTTTCATAGCATAAAGGATTAAATGTTAATAATTGAATTTATTATTCGCAGGTATTTCAGTTCGATAATCCGCCCTATCGTTCAAAAAAACTATTGCCAGGTAAGCGCACTAAAATGGACTGAAATACCTTCCAGAATTTTTTTAAAGGTTTGAAATACTTTTATTAAAAACTACCAAGAAAAGCCGCCGTTGATTTTTACACAAAAGGAGGGAATACTATAGGGAGCTCTTATCTGGAACTACTAACGGTGAGCATAAGAGTTAGAAAGGGGATTTAAGCCACAAAGGTGCAAAGAATAATATGAAGTCTTTCTATAGCAAATTTCCCTCACAAACTTTTGGATTTATTGCTTGAGAGCAATTCACGTTAAAAAGCTGATAAGAATGCCTTGGTTATATTGTTGATGCGACATCCTCATTATTTCGGGACGATATCGATGATGATCCTCTTGTACCTGGACAGTGCCGGCGTTCCTTTGTCCGTGACTTTAAGGATAAAATGGATGGTTTCTTTTTTATTTACTTCCGGTACACTGAAATAGACTGTATGCGAGTTTTCAGAACCCCCGATTCTTACTTCTTCTTTTAATGTTCCTGCCTCGGGATAGTTAAACCACAGGTAGCTCAGGTTGTCTCCATCGGGATCGGTGGAATGGCTGGCATCCAGAAAGACCCCCTCTCCTGATTTCACCGTCAGGTGGTCTTTTCCTGCAAGCGCAGGCACTGGCGGATGATTAGCATTTTCATACGGTTGCGTACACCAATCCATCCGCGCCGCAAAATCATTTTGAAAGTCATCCCTCCATCGCCATAAGGTTTCTTTATAGCCCGTGAAGGTAGCGGTATCTCTCCCGACAGCTCGTCCATATTCTTTCATAATGTAGGGTGTAAACGTATCGACGGCGTTGGTCCAGATTTCTCTGGTCTCCGGGGCTATTTCTACAATCGACCCACCTTTTTTGGTTTTGGAAAAATCCGGCTTGTACAGCTCATAACGGCCACCCCAGCCACCCCACTCCGGGTGTTCGGGAACATTCAGTCCGTTAGGGATGAGATGTAGAAAGGCAGGCGTATCACCTTCCACCCCCCAGGCTACATCCGGGTATTCAGCGCCGAGGGGCCCATGCCTCTGTTGGATGTGTTCTGCCAACCAACTATTAGATATGGTGCTGTTGTCAATTCCTTTAATATAAGAATTGATCCCTGTCCATGTGGCGCTACCATAGTCATCGCCGGGACTTACGATGTAGAACATATCTGGAAAGGTATTCCTGATCCAGATGCCGCTATCATCCTGGTCGGAAATGGTGTAGACCCGGAGTTTTGCAATCAATTTTTCAGCTTCTTTTTTACTCTTTGTCTTATCAATTTTATACAGTGCCTGCGCCAGGGTATTTACACCTCCCCAGGTAGAAATCCACAGAGGCCGGTCGTCATTCTTTTCCAATTCGTTGATGATCCAATCCGATCCCTCGGTATCCATGCCTTCTCCTACACCTGTCATCCCGTATTTGGGAATACCTTTCTTCACCAGGCTCAATAATGTTTCTTCTGTAGGATAACCTTCCGCGTGTTGTGAAAGATTATCATACACCTGTCCATATTTATTTATAACTTTTCTGATGGACTCCGGATGGATGGATGATTGTAGCCAGCAGGAAGTAGTGGCTACTATTCCTTTAATGTCGATCTCGTTAGAATACAAAAGCAATCGAACTAAAGACTGGGTATCATCGGGATCGGCTTCAATATCGGTGAGGATGATCACCCTGTTTTTTTCCGCCGTTTGCGAATAAAGGGGAGATGAAATAAGTAAAATAAAGCCAAAAAACGATAAGACAAGTGTTTTCATAATCTGTTGAAGGTCGGGTTTCTTTTCGCTATTCATAAATCATGCTGGAGGTCTGCCAGGTCTTCAAACTCATCACAAAGTTTTGTACTCAGTCGCTCGAAAATCGAGAAATACTTCTGATACACCTCATGGTTTTGTCGCTGGGGCTTGTACGTCGTTGACAGTACCACCGACTGCGCTGCTTCATCAATATTTTTATAAATACCCATATCGGTGGCGCTAAGCAGGAAGGCTCCCTGGGCTATGCTATCGGGGTTTTCTCCGATTCGTACCGG
>CAYUJK010000121.1:2851-7254 GCA_964444895.1 uncultured Roseivirgaceae bacterium | reverse complement strand
GAATGAAACACCGGAACGAGGTCTGGCAATTTTTCTGACGAAATACCGGCATAGTCAAGAGCATCGGCATCCCAGCTCCTGTTGTGAATATTTAGTAAGCCGGTAGCTGAGGCCAGGCTGTAGTCCAGCAGATAACCCCGGGTGAGCTGCTGAATAATATAGCTCTTGATCGATAGAAATTTGTGTGTTTTTTTGAAGCGTTCCGGGTCGTGCTTGCTCAGCCAGTTGACCTTAACCAGCGGCGACATCGGATGGATGGGAGTGCCTGTGGCTTCGTAGATTTTGTTGCCCAGTTCCGAGTTGCGCAACTCCCGGGCCTCGTTCTTTCCGCGGTTATCAGCCCAGGTGATGGCATAGCCAAGGGGAACACCGTGCTTGTCTACAGGAAGCAGGCTGTGCATAGACGCGCTGAAGCATATAGACAGTATCCGGTGGCCGTAGGGATGAATTTTTTCATTCAGCAGGTTTTTCATCACATACAGCATGGTAATAAACATCTGGTCAGGGTCTTGCTCGCTGTAGTCGGGCTCTACGTGAAAAGTCGGGTAGGATCCTTTTGACGAAGCGATGACCTTTCCGTCCATATCAAACGCCATTACCCTAACGGCATTTGTGCCTATTTCTACTGTAATGATGCATTCCATATTTCTGTCGATTATTCGCTTAAACTGTTTCGTTTTCGGAATTCGCCCGGGGTGTATCCTGTCAGCTTTTTGAAGGTCGTAGAAAAGTGCTGCGAAGAATAAAATCCCGTTTCCAATGCAATATCTGTAATATTCACTTCACCTCGTTTCAAAAGTTTCAGGGCTTCGGATATCCTGATATTAATAAGGTAATGAAGTGGTGCAAAGCCCGTGTAGTTTTTCACCTTTTCTGTAAAAGCCGTCGTGCCCAGCCCCACCATCGCTGCCATGTCTTCTACCGTCCACTGATGCGCCAGGTTCTTGCGCAGGGTTTGTTCCAGCTTTGTAAAAGTCTTAGGAAAATCCCTGTGTGAGCTGGCTTGCCGGGTAGATTGTCTTCCTAAAATGATCAGAAGGGAATCGATCAGATAGTTGACCCGAGTGCCAAATCCAATTTCCTGGTTTGTCAGTTCCGAGCGAATATCCTGCAATATACAGGTCACATCTTTCACTTTCATCACCGGCAGTGTATTCAATCGAAGAATTTTGCTTATTGTCAGGCGTTCGACTGCTGAAAGGTTGCTCCATTTTCCGAGGGCGAGGCTGCCGTCGGGCGCAATCCCATCTACGGCGAGATGCAGAAAGAAAAGAGTGCCAATTTCCAGGTGCCCCTTCGCTGCCCCTATCTCCTGCCCCGGCAATACCAACACGGTATCTCCCGGATAAAGCACATAACTACGCCGGTTGACCATCCACTCAAACCTGCCATCAACCACGAAATACACCTGCAAGTCATCCGATTTTGCAAGAGGAAAAGAGTCCAACTGAATGGTGTTGTTTTTCCGGAGACCAAATTCTTTTATCTGCGGAAAAAGATCCAATTCCTGTGAAAGTCCTTGCCGATATGTAAACTGACTCTGTGGCATCCCTGAAAAATAGGTAGATTTAACAACATCCCGTTCCGATCTCCTTTATTGTCGGATATTCAACAGTCACCGTTGGGGTTGATTGCTTGTATGAGGAATTCACGCTCCTCAGGTACTTCTAATCACGAGAAAAAACAAAAAGAGGGCATGCCGGGGCGAGGAATATTCCCTGCCCCTGCCCCCTGATGATTTTACTTAAAAAGTACCGGCGCAAACCTGTAGAGACTCTCCCTCCACACTGGCCAGGTGTGCCCTCCGGGGTACTCCTGGTAGGTGTATTTTATTCCCAATTCATCCAGTCTTTTCATCATTACCTGGCAGTTGTTGTAGGCAATATCTTCCTCGCCTCCCATGGAAATCCATACGTGCTTCAGGTTTTCCCGCACCATGGCACTGTTTTCTTTAATGAATTGGTACTGCGTTTCAGCAATGGCGTTTTGCTGTGGATGTATCCACCCGGAGCTGAAGATGCCCAATGCGCTGAACATGTTTGCATTGTAAAACCCGGCGTAGAGGGTTTGCAGCCCACCCATGGAGAGCCCTGCCAGCGCCCTGCCCTTCGCATCTGTTTTCACACGGTAGTGTTCTTCTACAAAAGGGATCACTGCTTGCTTCAGTTCGGCTTCAAAAGCTTTAAAAGCCTGCTCGCCAAAGCCCGACAGGCCCGTATTGCCGTCGATCATCACCACCACCATTGGCGTAGCCTGCCCTTCCGCAATCAGGTTGTCCAGGATAAGGTCAGTCTTGCCCTGTGTGGCCCAGCCTCGCTCGTCTTCACCGCCTCCGTGCAAGAGATACAGCACGGGGTATTGTTCACCCGTAGCTTCGTCGTAACCCGGCGGAGTATAAATGAACATTCGGCGCCACACATCCAGTGCTGGAGAGTAGTACCGCTTTATTCTGATCTCGCCATGCGGCACATCTTTGAGTCCGTAGTAGTCGCCACGATCATAGGGGATTTCGATGCCGCTCGCCATTCTTCCCATGCCATAGAACGTTTCACTTGCCGGATCCGCTACCGCCACACCGTCTATCAACAAAGAATAATAGTGAAAGCCAGGGCCCAATGAATCGGTTGTTACCTCCCACACGCCATCCTCACTTTTTACCATATCGTATTTGCGGCCGAGGTCTATTTGTACTTTTTGTGCTTCGGGGGCGCTGATTCGGAACAGCGCCCGCTTGCCGTGAAGAATACGCGGGTATTTGGCATTCCGCACGTTAGTCGCGGCCGCTTTACCCAGATAGCTGTATGCTGGAAAAGTGGAAACGTCTAATGATTTAAACAACAGTTGGGAAAACATGTAGAGATCATTTTTCCAAACCTTGAAATCATGCCCGCCCGGCTCCACATAAAAGATGTGCGGCACATTGTGGGCTTCCAGGTAGTCATGCGTGCGCTGGCTAAACGACATCAGGCCGTCGTCAAGCCCACAGGAAATCCACAACAGCTTCAACTGCTCCTTAGCTTTGTTAGGATCGGGAACCAGCGCTTCGGGTGTTTTGGTATTGGGTGCGGATGAAAAACCACCAACCCAGGCAAAATGATCCAGGTTGCCCAAGCCGAAATTAAGCGACTGCCCCCCTCCCATTGAGAGACCCGCTATGGCGCGGTTTTCCCGGTCTTTGTGTACGGGATAGTTTTTCTCAATAAAGGGTATAAGGTCATTGAGAAGGTCTTTTTCAAACGTAGCAAAGGCCTGCACCTTAGCGCTGTCAAATATATTGCCGACCGCGCGGTCGTCTTTCATGGCTCGTCCGTTGGGCATCACCACGATCATAGGCTCCAGCTTCTTGTTGGCATACAGGTTATCGAGAATTACCTGCGGATTGGCGCCGCGCAACCATTCTTTCTCATCGCCGCCTATACCATGCAAAAGGTATAGTACAGGGTATTTTTTCTTCTTCGAATATCCCGGTGGAGTGTACACGAGGGCACGCCGCGAAACACCTAACGTTTTGGAGTGGTACCGGACGCTGTCAAGTTTTCCTTTTGGTGTGTCGTTGCCCGGCAGATCAAAACCCTCAGGCGCATACAGGGGAATATCCTGCGCATTTGCGCTGATCATCGCCATCAGGCAAATAACAAATAAGTAGATTTTTCTCATTTTAATTTGGTTAGGGGGTAAAACATCATTCACATTCCAATTCCCGCATCGCAGCATTCCGTTGTGCTCACCTCGCTTCTATACGAATAACAGTGAGAGACATGGGTGGCGTGGAATACCGGAATGTCCGGCTAATTTTTATTTCCGATTCTTCAGGAATCAAAAGATTAGGACTTTCATAAGTATTTTCGGCTTCAGGATCGCCGGAAAAGAGCGTTTTTCGGGCTCGTTTGGTCTTGCTCTTAAATGCGGCAAGGTCTATTTCGATGTCTTTGGGTTTCTCTCCCGTATTTACAATTTTCAGAATGAGGTCTCCAGACCGGGAGTCTCCCACACAAGAGGCCGCAAGGGTAGAATCCCTTTTGTCCAGGTTTACTACGCCCTCGTAGTAAGTATCTCCCTGGTTGGTCATAAACATCTTCTGCACGTGGTAGTTGGGGGTAAGGCATATCTTGGTGTTGTCGAAAAAGATCATGTCCGTTTTCCATTGCGTATGGTTTTTCTTTGCCAAAAGCGGCGCATAAGAAGCCATGCTTACGATGTCGCCGTTGCGCTCCAGGCCAATCATATATGCGGCCTCCACGATGGCGTTTCGCATTTTATTCCCCCACGAAGCATATTCGCCCAGGTATACTTTCGCCTGGCTTCTGTCATAACCATCGTATCGATAAAGGTTGGCCATAAACCAGTCGGGCTCTTTGTAATAGTGCTCATCGATCATTTGCAGCCCGAGTTCATTGGCCAGG
>CAYUJK010000121.1:0-2751 GCA_964444895.1 uncultured Roseivirgaceae bacterium | reverse complement strand
GCCGGTACCACAGGTACGGGTACGGCGCCGACATCTTCACAGAACTGAAAATATTCAAAAAAACCCAGCCCCATTGTCTGGTGGTAGCCCCAGAGATTTTTCTGTTCTACACGCTCTTCAACAGGGCCTACAGTGTTCTTCCAGCGGTACATATTACCCAAGCCATCGCCGTGTACCAGGCACCCGCCGGGAAAGCGAATGAAAGCCGGCTTCATATCGGCAACTACCTGGGCCAGGTCTGCCCGCAAGCCATTGGGTCTGTTTTTAAAAGTATTCTCAGGAAAAAGAGAGATCATGTCCAAAGCCAGTTTGCCGTTGCTGGTAGCCAGTATCACCAACGAGGCACTGTCGGTACTTGCTGTGGGCCCGATGCTGGCGGTGTATTTTTTCCAATCTTTTGACGAAGTGGAGAGTCTGCTTTCGGCGAGGATGTCACCATTAGGTGTTTGCAGGCTCACCATCAAATCAATAGGCGTGTCGGTGAGTTGACGGGCAAATAAGGACAGGTTGTACTTTTCACCTGCGGCTACTACCATGCCGTCATACCCGGTGTTTTTGATTCCCACGCCCGATACGCCGGTATATTGTTTCTCACTTCCTACGTGCTCAATATCCAAAACCACATAGCGGGGATTGTTGGGGTGTATTGGGGAGTTGGTTTCTACATTGATCGATCCATACGAGAATCCCGGCGTCACATATTCCCAAAAAGAAAACGAACTCCAGTCTCTTCGGCTGGTGGGGCTGTACTCAAAGGAGCGATTTTGAACCAATTCGGCGTAAAGTCCGCCATCTGCCGCGTAGTTAATGTCTTCGAAAAATAAACCAAATAGATTGGTGCTAATCTGCCTGGACTCCTGGGTTTGTTGTGCCCAGGCATCGCATAGTAACACAGTACTCGACACGAATATCAGTATTGCTCTCGCAAGAGCTTTCGCACAGAAGGAAATCATAGTATGTAATAGTTGAAGATGATTCTTGAGGGATAGTCAGAACATTATTGACTGCATCATAATGAAGCCAACTTACCCATGCTTATTAAAGGTACAATATACAATTATAAGCTTAACAAATTTAGGAAAAATCCATCCTGGGGATTTTTCCTGATGTAACAAAGTCTTGTCATCGTGTTACATCCGGGATCAGGCAGGAAGTAATCTGGTACTTCAGGGCAAAAAAAACCCCAGACCCTCACGGAGCCCGGGGAGTTTCCTATTTTAAAACAGAAAACTTATGAACATGTAAAATTTTATTCCATTGGCTGTTTCGGTTTCATCGTACAATTTTCTACACTTAATTATAAAGGTATAAAATACTATTATAAACAATGCAAATGTATAAAAAAATCTTGCGCTGATTTTACGTGACGTAACAAACTCTTTTCGTCGTGTTACATCTGCGGATATTCGCACTACACATCAAAGATTTTCCAGTCAGATGAAAAACCCGGACTCTAAGGGCCAGTGTTTCCACTTCTACACTAAAAACTACGCACATTAAAAGCGAGTAATTCGATGACTATATTTGGTTGTTTAAGAAGGCTGATCACACTACCTTCTGCATTAGCCTGGCGCAGGATGAGCCTCTGACCAATATTTCAGTCTTTAGAACAATGGTATTGGAACTGATGATATCACGTTGTTCTTTCTTCCGTAATACTTGTTGCGCAGCGATTCGTCCCATCTCCACAGCAGGGTTTGTCACCGTAGAAAGCGTGGGCTCGACAATCATTGAAATGGGATCATTATTAAAGCCAATTACTGCCAGCTCCTCAGGAATTAGTATTCCCACACTTTTTGCATATTGAATCACGCTCACCGCTACCGTATCATTCGCTGAGAAAACTCCATCTGGTGGGTTTGGCAGTCTGAACAGGAATTGCGCCGACCTGGTACCTTCTTCTGCACTTAATATTTCGCTTTCGATAATGAGCTGCTCATCAACTGGAAGATCGTGATCTTTCAAGGCCTGTATGTAGCCATTTCTCCGATCACGGTATACATTTCTTCGCTGTGCACCGCCGATATGAGCTATGCGCGTGCATCCCTGCTCGATCAGGTGTTGAGTAGCTGAATAGCCGGCAGCAAAATTGTCAATAACCACCCGATCGCAGTCCATGTGTTCTACCACCCGGTCGATAAAAACAACCGGAATGTTATTGTCGATAAACTGCTGAAAATGCCGGTAGTCGTGCGACTCCATCGCCAGCGAGGCCACGAGCCCTCCTACCCTGGCGTCAAACAGCGCCCGGGCATTGGCCACTTCGTTTTCATAGCGGTCGTGCGATTGCGAAATGACAACATTGTAGCCCTTGGTGTTGGCTTCCATTTCAATACCGCTGATAAACGATGAAATAAAAGGCCGGTTAATCCATGAAGTAAGCACTCCTATGTTGTTGGTTCTTTTCTTTCTAAGGCTGGCTGCGATGCCGTTGGGTCTGTAGCCCCTTTGCTGGGCCAGTTTTTTTACTGCTTTTTTTGTTTCCAGGCCAATGTTGTGGTGATCTTTCAAAGCTCTGGACACCGTGGATGGCGAGATATTTAGCTCCTGGGCAATATCATAAATCGTAATTTCTTTTTTTGTAGTCATTTGCGTTGCAATTTGGAGGCCTTCTCCTATAGTCCTGAAAATCAGGTCTCCTTTTATAACTGGTTTACTCCAATGGCATAGCGGGCAATTAGTTGTCACACCCCTGGGGGGTATGTGATTTTAAGGAAAAAAGTTGGCCACCCGATTGCCGGGCGACCAACC
>CAYUJK010000120.1:7618-9751 GCA_964444895.1 uncultured Roseivirgaceae bacterium | reverse complement strand
TACAGCGTGGTATTCTGTATTCCCCTCTAGCTTTACCTTGCGGGAGTTGGTTTTGAGGTAGTTGATCATCGCATTATGTGCCACGGAAAACAACCAGGATTTTACCTTTTCCGGATCAATGCTCTTTCGATTTTGCCAGAGCTTCATAAAACAGTCCTGGATGATGTCGTTCACCGCCTCCTCATCATGCAATGATCGGTAGAGGAATCGGAATATATTTTTGGTATATTCCCTAACTGTCCGGTTATATTCCTCTACGTTGATCATTTGCACATATTAGATTAGTTGTTCAACTGAGTGTTAGTTATCTCATTTGAAACGTATGACAATCCCGAGGCCTAAAAGTTACAGGAGTTTTAAAAAAATGAGAAATGTTTCTCTTATGTATCAGTAGGAATTGGGTTGAGAGAGGGGGGAGCCAGGGATTCTGCTTTTCCGAATGCAGAAGCCATAGTTTTTTTTTTAATTTTTCTTCCTCGAATAGTGGTCATTCAATCCTATTCCTTCGAGAATTTGAGGGATGCATTTGTCAATCCTG
Source organism: uncultured Roseivirgaceae bacterium (assembly GCA_964444895.1). Classification (GTDB taxonomy): domain Bacteria; phylum Bacteroidota; class Bacteroidia; order Cytophagales; family Cyclobacteriaceae; genus CAJXNP01. Next base: position 9,213 of record CAYUJK010000120.1, on the reverse strand, counting down.
TCCTCGCGTGTTTTGGATTGCTTGGGTTGGGAAAAATGAAGCAGGTAACCTCGTTGGCGCCCGGGCGTCAGGGCTTCAAATGCGGCTTTCAGCTCGGGGTCTTGATCCATCTTTCGCTGAAATTCTTCCGGAACAGGCTCGGGATTCTTTTTAAATTCTACCTTCAGACCGGCTTTTTCTACCTCTACAGCTTCGTAGAGGTAGGTTTTTAAGATGGATTCCCTTTCAGTGATTTCCTTCACGTTGGTGAACGAGATCACACGTCCGGCCTGCGTGTTTTCACCGGGTTTCTCCAAAATACCGTGGGGATCGCTCAGGAGCGCGCCTTTGAAAAAGCTCAGCACACAGGAGTCTTTCAGCGCGGCTACCATGGCCACATTGGCCTTTCCGAAAGTGTAGCAGGGTGCTCCCCATTTTACTTCTTCGGTAAGTCCGCAGTCGAGAACGATGCCTCTCAAGAGAATGAGTTCTTTTCGCCAGTTGTTAACCTTGCAGCCGGGCGTGCCGCCCAGCGGGCAGCGCCCGCAACCTTCCGCCAGGTAATTGTCTACTTCAGGATTCATATAGCTAATTTAATCTGTGCTCGTCAAAAATCCATTGATTACCGGTCGTTTAATCCTTTTCCGGCAAAAATATCGGACTTGCATTTTTCAATTCTCGCTTCCCGTGTTTTGGATTGCTTAGGCTGCGAAAAATAGAGTAGGTACCCGCGCTGACGTCCGGGCGTCAAGGCCTCAAAGGCTGCCTTCAGGGCGGCGTCGTCCTTCAGTGCCCTTTGAAATTCATCCGGCATGGCCAACTCCGAGGGTTTTTTAGGTTCTACTTTCAAGCCGGCTTTTTCTACTTCCACGGCCTCGTAGATGTAGGCTTTGAGCGTGGCCTCCTGCTTGGTAATCTCTCCGGTGCTGGTAAACCGCACTTGTCGCGCCGACTGCACATTTTCGGTTTGTTGAATGAGGATGCCCGCGCTGTCCTTTAACAGGGCGCCTTTGTGAAACAGCAGCGCACAATACTCTTTGAATCCATGAATCAACACCACATTTTTCTTGTTGAAGGTGTAGCAGGGGCAGCCCCATTTTAGCTCTTCTGTGAGTCCGCAATCCAAGATTATGGTTCGCAGTAGCTCAAATTCTTCTTTCCATTGTTCTGCTTTGGTGAAAAACCAATCTACTTTAGGGTTCATGCTTTTATCAGGGTTTTGCGGGAATTACTTTTCTTTCTTCTGGCCGGAAATACCAGGATGTGGCGGTAAGAACGATCAGCAACGCTGGCCCGAAAAGGGTTACTGCGTCGTCGCCAACGGCCAGGTGCGAAAAGATAGCGCCCGACATCGTAAAAAAGAAGCCTGCATAGGCCCATTCTTTTATCAACGGAAATTTGGGGACGAGCAGTGCTATTACACCCAGTATTTTCCAGCCACCCAGCACGGTAAGGATGTAAATCGGGTATCCCAGGTTGGTCATCATTTCGACTTCTTCTTCCATTTTGATGAGTTGTACGATTCCGGCGGAAGTCATACCTAATGCAAGCCACACCGTGGCGATCCAATAAATGATTTTGTTTCTCTTTTTCATGTTTTTAAAGGTTTAGGCCAC
>CAYUJK010000120.1:3575-7518 GCA_964444895.1 uncultured Roseivirgaceae bacterium | reverse complement strand
GTTCCTGCAATCGATTATGCGCCATATTCAACCCAAACTCAAACGGCTGCCGGAGCAGTTGGTCTCTCAGCGCCACCGATCTGAAAATGGACTGCATCGTAAGTTTACTCGTGCTATCGTTCAGTTGTTCAAAGTCAAGGAACTCAAGCTGCACATCCAAAGGGGAATCTTCCGCATTACCAGCCTCAAAAGTGCGGACGATTCTTTGGTTGGGCACAAGCTCATGGAATACGCCATTCGCCGCAAACAACACATTGCCCACGGCGTCTGTCGTTTGAAACCGCCAGCTTCCATGTTTTTTTGCTTCAAACTGCGTCACTTTTGTGGTTCCATATTCGTGCGACATCCATTGCTCAAATATTTCCGGTTCTACGTGCGCCTTAAAGAGCAACTCCACCGGCAAATCAAATTCGCGGGTGATCAGCAATTCCTGTTTTCCCTCTTCGGCGTGCACTTTCGTTTTTCGTTCCATAGAAAAGGCTATTTTTTTGATTGATAATCTTTCATAATTGCTTCCAATTTATTGAATCTGTCGTCCCAGAATTTTCGGAACGGCTCGATGAACTCTGCGATTTCCTTCATTTTTTTGGGATTGAGATGGTAGTAAATTTCCCTGCCATTTTGTTCCTGTTCGAGCAGTTGGCACTCCGTGAGGATATGCAGGTGCCTGGAAACCGTGGGCCTGGCCGTTTCGAAATTAGAGGCAATGGCGCCGGCCGTCATGGACTGCGAGGCTACCAGCATAAGTATCGCTCTTCGCGTTGGGTCGGCTATGGCCTGAAATACATCTCGTCTCAGATTCATTGTGTAGCTATTTGACTACAAATATATATGTAGCTATTTAACTACGCAATTTTTGAGCGCACTTTTATTTATTTGTAAGAGATTATCTTGAGAAAAAGAAATCCTTAGTTTTGAAGTTAATAAAATGATGCCATGAGACCCGTCTTTCTTTTATCTTACATCCTCCTGTCTTTTATCCTCTTTTCGTGTTCTCAAAGCCGCAGGTCATCTGAGCAGCCTTCCAATCGGCTGGCGAGTTCGAATAGTCCCTACCTGCGACAGCATGCCGACAATCCCGTGTATTGGTACGAGTGGGGAGAGGAAGCATTGGACAGGGCGAAAAAGGAAAATAAGCTTCTGGTCATCAGCATTGGCTATGCATCGTGCCATTGGTGCCATGTGATGGAGCGGGAATCGTTTATGGATTCTACCGTAGCGGCGATCATGAACGAAAATTTTGTGGCGATAAAAGTGGACAGGGAAGAGCGGCCCGATATCGACCAGGTGTATATGAACGCCGCGCAGCTTGTCTCCGGCAGCGGGGGCTGGCCGTTGAATGCCTTCGCACTGCCTGACGGACGCCCGGTGTATGCAGCCACGTATTTTCCCAAAGACAAGTGGATAGAACTGCTCAATAAAATGGCGGAATTGCACCGCGACAAAGAGTCGATGCTCCTGGAACAAGCGGAAGCGCTCACTCAGGGCATCAGTGCCTACGAGATGATTGATGTGCCGGCAGACACCTCCCTGGCCTACACCGAAGCCACGTACAATGCCATTTTTTATCGATGGGCCAGGCACTTCGACGAGGAGTGGGGCGGCTTTCGCGATCAGCAGAAGTTTCCCTTGCCGGTAGCCTGGGAATTTCTGCTGCAGTACCACCACATTACTGGCAATGAGGCCGCCCTGGAAACAGCGGAACACACCCTCGAAGCCATGGCTCGCGGCGGAATTTATGACCACATAGGCGGGGGCTTCTCGCGCTACACAGTGGACAAAGAGTGGAAAATACCCCACTTCGAAAAAATGCTTTATGACAACGGGCAACTCGTGAGCCTCTATGCGAACGCCTACAAAGCCACTCAAAAGGAGCAGTATGCCGATATCGTAAGGGGATCGCTGGAATTTGTAGACCGCGAACTGACCGATCCAAGCGGAGGCTTTTATTCATCGGTGAATGCGGAAAGCGAAGGGGAGGAGGGCAAGTACTATGTGTGGCGGCAGGAAGAGATAGAGGAGGTGCTGGGAGAACCCCTTGCAGGTTTGGTTTCTGCCTACTACGAAACAAAACCCGAGGGAAACTGGGAGAAAGGTAAGAACATTTTGTACCGTACTACTTCTCCGGAAGCATTTGCCCGGGAGCAGGGAATAGATGAAGCCCAATGGAAAGAGATGCTGCGTGAAGGAAATCGGAAACTATTACAAGCCAGGGGGAAGCGAATTCGCCCCAGTGTCGACGACAAAATTCTCACTTCCTGGAATGCGCTGATGCTCATGGGCTACATCGATGCCTATTTTGCCCTGGGCGAGGAACGCTACCTGGAAAAAGCTTTAAAAAACGCCCGTTTTCTGGAAAAAAATATGATACGAAAAGATGGCGGTCTTTGGCGCAGCTACAAAGACGGAAATGCGGGAATCGACGCCTTTCTCGACGATTACGCCCTCCTTTCCCGGGCATTGATGCAGCTATACCAGGCTACGTTTGACATCCATTGGCTTGAGCGCTCCAAGGCGCTGGCTGATTATGCCATTGCGCATTTTGAAGACGAGACCAGCGGCATGTTTTTTTACACGCCAAAAAACGCCGCTGCGGTGGTGCGAAAAATGGAGCTGTCCGACAATGTGATTCCCGCTTCAAACTCGGTGATGGCCCATGTGCTTTTCCGGCTAGGGGAGTTTTACTATGAGCAGGCCTACCTGAACAGGGCCAGGAATATGCTAAGCCACATGGTGAAACAAATACCCGACGGGCTGGCTTACTATGCACACTGGGCCTCGCTGATGGGGCTTGTAGTCCATCAGCCTTTTGAGGTGGCTATTGTGGGAGAAAATGCGGTGAGCCTGAACAGGGAATTGCAGGCCCAGCACCTGCCCCTGGCTATCTTTATGGGCGGAAGGGAAGAAAACCTGCCTTTGCTGGAAAATAAGCTTTCCGAAGGCGAAACGATTATATACGTGTGCAGAAAAAGGGTTTGTAAGATGCCGGTGAAAGCAGCAGAAGAGGCGCTGAAGCAATTGCAGGTAAGCGAGCGTAGCGTGCAAAGACGGTAGGTTTGGCAAAGATATTTTAGGCTTTTTGAGCCCTGCTTAGGCAAGAGAATTTAATACATGCCATAAGTATTTCAGGAGGAACGAATTTCAACAAATGATCAAAAGATGCAGATATCGGCAATATTATTCGATATGGATGGCGTACTCATCAATACGCGACAAGAAATTGAAGATTTTTGGCGACGGTGGGCTATAAAGGCCGGCTTTGAGCTTACAGGTGACGATATAGAAAATCATATCCACGGATGCCCGCCCAGCCATACGATTGGCAAATTTTTCGGCCAGGCGGAAGATGAATTTATGCGCGCGATGGAGGCCGATAGCCGGAATATTGGTAAGAATGCCCGCGCTATGATCGTGCCGGGTCTTACCGAATTTGTGGGTTTTCTGTGTGAGCGCCAGTTTCCCTTTGGAATCGTCACCAGTCACACCCTGAAAAGTGCTTCAAGCATAGCACTGGACATTGGGCTCGCCGGAAAGTACAAAACCCTGGTAACGGTGGACCAGGTAAAAAATGGTAAACCCCACCCCGAACCGTATTTGTTGGCTGCAGAAAGACTCAATCTTATCCCTGAGGAGGTGTTGGTCTTTGAAGATTCGCTGAGCGGATGCACTTCTGCGCTTCGGGCGGGAATGAACGTGGTGGCCATCAATACTCCTGAATATGAGACTTCCTTGCGGGCGGTGGGAGTGAGGCACGTCATCAGGGACTTTCACCGTGTCCATGAGGCTATTGACGCCGCGGGGCTGCAATTCAAATAACAGATGTGTGGCTTGCGCAATTAAGACTGTTTAATCCAGGTGTCTTGTCCACCCCAATAGCTTTCAGCTATTTTTCTCGGGCAATTTATCTTATATTTTAGTTCAACAACGAAAAGCGCGAAATACA
>CAYUJK010000120.1:0-3475 GCA_964444895.1 uncultured Roseivirgaceae bacterium | reverse complement strand
ACCTTCAAAAGGGCAATGCAAGTTTTTCCCATACGAATCGACAGGGGAAGTATAAATAGTAGCAATAGATTCGCTGAAAGCTTTCGGGACGGGGTTAGCTGACTTCCCCGGAATCAATCGAGACGAGTTGCAATGGATAGCTGGTTTCTTTTAACAGTTGAGCTAAACTTTTTCGCCGCGCTCGCCTTAGGTATTCGCGCCGCTTATTTTCATTTTTAGGTTAAATTACTCATATTCGTCAGGTATTAAATTATTGAGAACGCTTTTAACACTCGTACTATGATCAGGTTTTTGCTAAGGCTCGTTATTTATGCACTGGCGGTGTTTGTGACGGCTCACATTCTTCCGGGTGTAGATGTGGAAAATTATTGGGTGGCTATCCTGGTGGCTACCATTCTCACCTTGCTGAATGTGACGCTGAAGCCCTTTCTGATATTTCTTACCATTCCCATTACCATATTTACACTTGGCTTGTTTTTACTCGTGATCAACACGCTGCTGATCCTGATCGCAGGTTATCTGATCGATGGGTTTTTGGTTGATGGATTTTGGTGGGCGCTGCTCTACAGTATTATTTTATCGCTGGTCAATTCACTTTTCCTGGCCATAAGTGGTGAAAGCTTAAAGTAGTTAAAAGTGACACGCCATGCACGCCACACACATACGAATGAGTAAAAAGTCAGGGCAGGTTTAAATTTTAAAAAAGATGAGACATTCAAAAATCACCGGGGTTGGCCATTTCGTGCCGGAAAGGGTAGTTACGAATTTTGATCTGGAAAAAGTAATGGATACCAGCGATGAGTGGATACGCGAGCGAACCGGGATAGAAGAGAGGCGGTTTTTCGACCCCGAAAAAGACACCGTAGCCAACATGGCGGCCCGGGCCTCGCGCATAGCACTTGAAAGGGCAAACGTGGATGTGAAAGAGGTCGACTTTATCATTTTTGCTACCATTACGCCCGATTACTTCTTTCCGGGCTCGGGCGTGCTGATGCAGCGCGAACTGGGGCTTGAAGGGATTGGCGCCCTGGATATTCGCAACGCATGCTCAGGCTTTATCTATGCCTTGTCGGTAGCCGATCAGTTCATTAAAACGGGGATGTACAAAAACATCCTGGTGGTGGGCGCCGAGATCCAGTCTTCCGCATTGGAGATGAATACCAGGGGGAGGAACGTTTCTGTCATATTTGGCGATGGAGCGGGAGCAGTGCTGGTACAGGCGACTGAAGAAACTGGCAAGGGGATACTCTCCACGCACCTTCATGCCGACGGTAATTTTGCCGAGGAGCTGTACGTGAAGGACCCGGGCAGCAGCCGCAAGGAGCGACTTACCAAAGAGATGCTGGACGATGTAAGCATACGAGCACACATGAATGGCAACCTCGTCTTTAAGCACGCCATCGTCCGGTTTATAGAAGTTATCATGGAGGCCCTGACGGCGAATAGTTTAAAAAAAGAAGGCATAGATTTACTCATTCCCCACCAGGCAAACCTGAGGATTTCCAATTTTATCCAGGAAAAGCTGGGGCTGGCAGAGGGAAAGGTTTACAACAATATTATGCGGTACGGCAATACTACCGCGGCATCTATTCCCATAGCCTTTAGCGAGGCCTGGGAAGAGGGCATCGTAAAAGATGGCAGTTTGATTTGTCTGGCGGCTTTTGGCAGTGGCTTCACCTGGGCGTCTGCGCTTATCCGCTGGTAGTTTTTTTGAAACAGGAAGAAATTTTTTCATAATCAATGCAAGCAAATAATATACTTTAAAACAGTACCAGAATGAAAACAATGACATACAATCCCAGCCCGCTTGAGGTAGAGTTTGCCAATATTATTGAGGGGCTTTCCGGCGAGATTGAAAAGAAGCTGAATGGAAATAAGATAGTGGCCGTAGATAAAAACAATGTGGTAGACAACCCGCTGGTTCGCCTTACCCTGCAGGACCAGGACGGTGATAAGCACATGGTGATTATCAAAATTATCCAGAAGCCGGATTCTATGGTATAGTGATATCAATTAAAGAATGAAGAATCACCAGTTCAGAAAAGAAGAAGTAGCATTTATTAGCGACCAGGAAGTGATCCTCACCAAGAACAGGCTCACTGAAAAGATGATTGCCCGCTTGGAAGCCCTCAGGAGCGCCCTGATGGATGAGGTGAAGCAAAATCCCTTTCCCGGCATAGTTTTTCCCTCCGGAAAGATCAGTAAAGGAGAAAACTATGCAGGCTTTCCGTATTTAGTGCTCGATTATCCGGCCGTTTTTAAGAAAGAAGACATTTTTGCGCTGCGGACTATCTTCTGGTGGGGCAATCATATCAGCAACGTTTTCATCATTAAGGGTAAGTACCTCGATCACTTTCGAAGTGCAATTCTTGAAAAAACGCCCTCATTAGGCAGCAAACTCTTTTTTCTTGGCGAAACTCCCTGGCTGAATGAAGTGAGCAAAGAATACGTGGAAAGCAGTAAGGTAGACAAAGAACAAATAAAAAGGCAAATCAATGAGTTTGGCTTTGTTAAGATTACGGAACTTCATCCCATGGAAGAGATCAATCGCCTGGACACGCTAACACTGCATTTTCTGCAAAGTATCAGGCAGATGATTTATTAACACCAAACTCAATCTTCCATGTCCTCCTCCATTTCGAAGGAGTAGAGCGTTTCGTCCAGTTCCAGGGTGTCTTCGTTGTATTTTTCGATAAATTCGCGGATCACCTCGTCTGTGATGCTTTCTACATTCAGCGATGCGTCGAGTCCTATGCCATAAGAGAGGTTGGGGTCAACTTCAATGAATTCTTTCACTTTCACTGTTCCTTCCTCTTCCATCTCCATCATTTTTTCCGACATGAACAGCCCTATTTCTTCTTCCAGGTCGTCCAGTGTTTTGATGTCGCCAAACTCGTCTTCTTCGTATTCGATTTTCTTAAACTCCGGGAAGCGCTTGGCGGCTTCGTGTTCGGCTATTTCGTACATTTCACTCTGGTGATGAAGGCGCAGCGTGTAGAGCACGGCGTCGTAGATCACGTCCCGGCCCTGATATTTACCAACAAAGAAAAAGTTGACATAGTCTTCTGAGTTTTCTTCGTCCTTATTGATTATGTACAAGCCGTTACCGGCAGACAATTTTTTCTTAAATTCTGCTATCTCCGCTTTATCAAATCCTTTATTGTTCGCAAACATGACTCTTCTTTATTCCAAAAACCGTTTTTTTGACAAGATAAAAGATAGGAAAATATCGCTTCCTAAACAAAATGAAATTTTACATTTTTTGAGAAACACCCCGCAGGCGCTCATAACAAACTCAGTACCATTTGTAAATTTTTATTCCCACGGCAGAGAAGACGATTCCAATGGCCGAGAGAATGATCACTGGCGTAGCCACATCGCCCAGTGTGGCCCCTTCTATGAAGATGCTCCTTACGCTATCAGCCATCAGGGTGAGGGGTAGTTTTTCAATGATGTTAACCGTCCATTCGGGGAA
>CAYUJK010000119.1:7883-9765 GCA_964444895.1 uncultured Roseivirgaceae bacterium | reverse complement strand
GCGTGGAATCGTTTGGCCTCCTCGTCCCACTCCAGCAGCGGGAAGTCCAGCACCCACAGAGCTTTGTATACTTTTCTATCGCGAAGGCCCAGGTCTTCCCCCATTTTCAGTCGAAGTTCATTCAAGGCATTTCGCGTGTGGTTCTTTTCACCCGAAAGTACCAGCATCACATCGCCCGGCTGGGCATTCATCTTCTCGGCCCATTTTTTCAGGTCTTCTTCGCTGTAAAATTTATCTACGGTTGATTTGAGTGTGCCGTCGGTGTTGTATTTTACATACACCATGCCTTTGGCGCCGATCTGTGGTCGCTTTACATATTCGGTGAGCTCGTCCAGTTGCTTGCGGGTATATTCCGAGCAGCCCTTGGCTACTATGCCCACTACCAGTTCGGCACTGTCAAACACATTGAATCCTTTGCCCTGCGCTACATCGTTGATCTCGGTAAAACGCATGTCAAAGCGGGTGTCGGGCTTGTCACTGCCGTAGTATTTCATAGCGTCTTCGTAGCTCATACGCTCCACAACGCCGAGGTCGTAGCCGATCACACTCTTGAATAGATGCTTGATGAGCCCCTCAAACATATTCAGGATGTCTTCACGCTCCACAAATGCCATTTCGCAGTCGATTTGGGTAAACTCCGGCTGGCGGTCGGCGCGGAGGTCTTCATCGCGGAAGCACTTCACGATCTGGAAATACCGGTCGTAACCCGATACCATGAGAAGCTGCTTAAAGGTCTGCGGCGACTGTGGCAAGGCATAAAATTCTCCCTGGTGTATGCGCGAGGGCACGACAAAGTCGCGGGCGCCCTCTGGCGTCGATTTGATCAGGAAGGGGGTTTCCACTTCCATGAATTTTTGGCCGTCGAGGTACTTCCTTGTTTCCTGGAGCATTTTGTGCCGCAGTTCCAGGTTTTTGCGCACGGGCGTTCTGCGAAGGTCTAAGTAACGGTACTTCATCCGCAGGTCTTCACCCCCGTCAGTATCGTCTTCTATGGTAAAAGGTGGCACCTTTGATTTGTTTAAAACTTCCAGTCCGCTCACCTCTATTTCTACTTCGCCGGTAGGTATTTTATCGTTTTTTGAAAACCGCTCCACTACTTTCCCGGTGGCTTTTATCACATACTCCCGGCCGAGCTCGCGCACCTTTTCGATGATCGCTTTGTCCGTTTTGCTTTCGTCAAAAATAAGCTGAGTTATGCCATAGCGGTCGCGCAGATCTATCCACACCATTCCTCCTTTGTCGCGCACACGCTGCACCCATCCGCAGAGGGTAACTGTTTCATTTACATGTTGAATCCGGAGTTCACCGCAAGTATGTGTTCGTAGCATTTTCTGGCTTTTTAAAATTCAGACGGCAAATGTAAAAATATTTTTTGTGCCAAGAGGGCTTGGGGCTGGAAATGAGTGGATTATTTCGTGACTCCCATTTGCAGTGGCCAAAACCAGGAAGGGTAATGTTGTTATCGTTTTTTCAGGTACTTGCTCAGAAAATGCTCAGGCGACAGTACCGGAAGTTTAGGCAAGGCGTTTTTAAAGTCTTTGAGGTTGTTTGTTAAAAAGTAATCGATATCACCTTCATCAAGAGCTGTGAAATACTGAAAGGCATCTTCCATATCATCAAAATCAGATGGAAATGCTTTAGAGAGCCCTTCCTTAGTAGTAGGAAGAACTTCAATAATTAAAATGTATTCCGCTAATATATTTCTGGCTTCCTTTTTTGAAAGGTTTTTTTCGAGTATGTATGCTATTGTATAAAATGATGCCCCCGACGCATGGCCTATCACGTCTCCTTCTTCGCAAAGCTTGAGAAGGTGTGAAGAATAGCTGTTTCGCTTCAAGAAATGGTCGAGAAATATATTGGTATCTAAAAACACTTTAAACAT
>CAYUJK010000119.1:5021-7783 GCA_964444895.1 uncultured Roseivirgaceae bacterium | reverse complement strand
TTCGCTTCAAGAAATGGTCGAGAAATATATTGGTATCTAAAAACACTTTAAACATTAAACCTTTCTTTAAAAACTATGTCTCTGATTTCTTTATCTGATTTACCAATATATACATCTTTTAAAATTCCATTTGTAGATTCTACAATAGACTTCTCTCTCCTTTTTTTAATACTTATTTGGTGCAAAAATTCTTCAATAAGAGAAGAAAGGCTTTTTTGCTGGCTTTTTGAATATCGTTTTGCCTCATCCAAAACCTTTTGGTCAATGGTAAGTGTAAGTTTTGCCTTCATATCACACGTGTCTATGATCAAATATACGTGTCTATGTGAAAAAAAAATAATACTTTTTTCAATTTTCTATTGGAATTAAAGTCTTGAAATATCTCAATTGCTCGTATTTTTGACAAACAATTCGTAAAAAATGCTAAAAAGACCCAGAAGAAACCGGAAGAGCCCGGCCATTCGCGAAATGATTCAGGAAACCAGGCTGCATACTTCCGATCTTATTTTCCCGATGTTCCTGCTGGATGGAAAAAACCAAAAGAATGAAGTGACGAGTATGCCGGGCATTTTCAGGCTCTCGCTGGACCTGATGCTGGAGGAAATCACACGCTGTCGCGACCTGGGCATCAGGGCCTTTTGCATCTTTCCCGCCGTGGACGACAAGCTGAAAGACAAAACCGGATCGTATTCTTACCATCCCGATAATTTTTACCTGAAAGCCATCCACATCATTAAATCAGAACTACCCGATATAGTAGTAATGACCGATGTAGCGCTTGACCCATACTCGTCTGACGGCCACGACGGCATCGTAAAAAACGGTGAAATACTCAACGACGAGACCCTGGAAGTGCTGGGCAAGATGTCACTGGCGCAGGCGCAGGCAGGCGCGGACATCCTTGGCCCTTCTGATATGATGGACGGACGGGTAGGACACATACGCCAGGCACTGGACGGACAGGGCTTTTCCAAAACCTCCATCATGGCGTACACAGCCAAATACGCGAGCGCCTTTTACGGGCCCTTTCGCGATGCACTTGACTCCGCACCCAAAAGCGGCGATAAGAAGACCTACCAAATGAATCCCGCCAACGCCCGGGAGGCACTGATCGAAGCCGCACTGGACGAGAGCGAAGGCGCCGATATGCTCATGGTGAAGCCCGCACTTCCCTACCTGGATATCATCAAACTGCTAAGCCAACACACTAATCTGCCAATAGCAGCGTACAATGTAAGTGGGGAGTATGCCATGATCAAGGCCGCTGGACTGCGAGGATGGATAGACGGTGAAAAAGCCATGATCGAGTGCCTGCTAAGTATAAAACGGGCTGGCGCTCAGCTCATTCTGACCTACTTTGCGAAAGAATATGCCGAACTATGTCAATAAGCCGTTCGGAATTCTCGTTTTTTTGTCGGTAATTTCTGTTTTGATTTTATGAAGAAAACGACTTTCTGTCTTCTATTGTCTTTCTTTTCGCTTTCGAGCTTTGCCCAGGGGGAAATGAACACTGCCGACGAAGAGCGCTTTCATTTCGGGCATCCCGACAGCTCTTTCAGCCTGATCAGAGACTCACCCGTGACCATTGACCTGGAACAGGAAGAAGAAGAGGAGGAAGAAAAAAAAGAAGTCAAAAAAAAGAAGCGAAAGAAGAAAGTATTCTACGGTATAAAAACGAAGAAGGGGTTCACCCGGCGAGGCTACGGAAAGAACGCCACCCTGGAACTCTTCTACTACGTCAAGAGTGCCCCTAAAGAACTCGATCCATACGTGCAGGATATCTACTGGTACGATACCCAGCAGCGGAAAGTACGCAGTACGGCCTTCAATCCTGCCCTGGGGTATATTTTGCATGGCCCTTATACGCGGTCTTCAGGAGATGCCGTACTGGAAGAAGGAATTTACTACCTGGGCAAAAAACACGGCAGGTGGATGACATACGACAAAGACGGCATCCTACTCGACAAAAGAAAGTACAACAAAGGGTGGCCAAAAGAGTCGATCATGATATACTATGATGACGAGCGGAAAAAATTGAAAGAGGTAATACCCATTGTGCACGACAAAAAAGACGGCGACTACTACTACTTTCATGAAAACGGCGCCATAGCCATACGTGGCACCTATCGCGAAGATAAGAGGGTGGGAAGATGGCTGGAGTATTACTCATTTTTAGGTCGCCAAAAGAAGGAAATTATGTACCCCGCGAGCCCCTACGATGAGGACACCAAGCCTTACGTTAACCGTGAGTGGAATCGCCGTAGCCAACTGGTTTATCAGAAAAAACTATAGCCCCATCCAGTAATAAAACTGGCTAAAATCAACCTGCTTCCTGTTAAGACCACAGGAGGTGTTGCTTAATATCGCGGGCCGCTTGACGCATTATTTGAAAAAAATCGGTAATTTGTTAGTTCATTTTTAACCCGGTTCAACCCCTAAGTGCATTTTTTTGAAAAAAGCAGTACGTAAAATATTCAAAAACAGGCTGTTAAAAGACTCCATTCTGGGGACAGGATTCATCTTTTTCCTGATTGTTTTCTTTTTAAAAGTAAGCCAGATTGATGCCCTGTTCGAGCTGTTTGACCCCGTGGGGCAGGCCTTGGGCGATGTGGAATTTGAAGACCTGGTATTCAGCGAGCTGCGGGACATTCCGCCGGCGAATGAAGACATCGTGATCGTAAATACAGGCGAGCTGACCCGCGCTCAAATAGCAGCCCAGCTTCAGATCATTAACCAATACAATCCTGCTGTGGTAGGCATCG
>CAYUJK010000119.1:2303-4921 GCA_964444895.1 uncultured Roseivirgaceae bacterium | reverse complement strand
ATAGCAGCCCAGCTTCAGATCATTAACCAATACAATCCTGCTGTGGTAGGCATCGATATATTCTTTCCCGATTTGAAGCCGGATACGCTTGGCGATATCATGCTGTCGGAAGCCCTTTCGCAAATAGATGGGCTTGTGATGGTATCTCAGGCCATCTTGTATGATGAGAAGGAAGACTCCTGGAACGACCTGCGGCTCTCGCATCCATTTTTTCAGCACGGCGAGCACGGCATAGCAAATTTGTATACCGATGCAGAGGAACAGCACCAGTTTAAAGTTTGCCGTACATTTCCGCCAAAACTCCTGGTAAACGGCGACCCGGAATACGCCTTTGCGCTCAAAGTAACGCAGAAATTCGATTCCTCAAAGTTTGAAAAGTTCATGAAGTTCAGCGATAAAGAAGAGGAAGTGATCAACTTCAGTGGCAACTCCAATGACTTTGGGCAAACAAAATTTGGTACGCGCTTTTACAGCCTGGATGTGGCCGATGTGCTTACGGAAAATTTCTCTCCCGACCTCATTGAGGGCAAGATCGTGCTGTTTGGCTTTATGGGCAAAGACTTCGAAGACCGGGCCTGGGAAGACAAGTTTTTTACCCCCCTCAACCGAAAGTTTGCCGGGCGGTCTAACCCTGACATGTTTGGTGTGGTGATTCACGCCAATATCATTGCCATGCTCCTCGATGAGCGCTATGTAGGCTACCAAAGTGATTTTTCCGGTGTATTGGTAGCTGTGGTGGTATGTTTCCTCTTTGTGTGGGCTTTTTCATGGATATACTGGAGGCTGCCCTCGTGGTACGACGGTATCACAAAAGTGACACAGCTCATTTCACTGGCATTGATAATTTTGCTCAATATTTATGTTTTTCATTGGTTCAGTTATAAATTGGAGTTAACCCTCACGGCGGCATGCATTGCGCTGTCGGGTGATTCACTCGAAGTGTATTACGGTCTCCTTATCAACCTGTTCTCTAAAGAAGGCAGAAAGGAGGTTTTCAAAGTTCATAAAGGATTTAAAAAGAGAAAAAAAGTAAAAAAATCATGAGAAGTATTTGTTTAATCATCATAGGCATAGTCTTGTCGGTTTCGGCAAGTGCCCAGGGATATGTATTTCGGGTCATGCTAAACAAAGGTGAGAATAGCTTTGGTACATCCGACAAATGGGAAAAGTTAGTTACCGGCACGCGGCTTCAGGCTGATCAGTCGGTAAAGATCGGCGACGGAGGATATGTGGCCTTGGTTCACTCCTCAGGGGCTACCCTGGAACTCAAAGAAAAGGGCGAGTACACGGTAAAAGACCTGGATCAGAAGATCAGCGGCGGCCAGTCGTCCCTGCTGCAAAAGTACACCCAGTACATCATGGAAAATATCAGTGACGACGACCATCACCGGCTTAGCGCCACGGGGGCCGTGACCCGCAGCATTATCAACGTGAAGGTATACATGGGCATATACTCAGAGTATTTCGGTAAAGAGCAGATTTTTGATTGGGAAGACGTAAAAGATGCCAAGGGATACGTGGTAGTACTCAAGGATAAATTCGACGACGAAATCATAAAAAAAGAGGTGGTAAAATCCGAAATAACAATAGACTTCAGCGATCCCAAACTGAAAAATGAAGAGCTGGTCTCTGTGTTTATCACTCCAAAAGGCGAGGCGGCCAATAAAGACGGCTACGGCCTGAAACCTTTGAAAAATGAGACATTTTTGAAGGTAAAATCGGAGTATGAGAATCTTTCGAACGAAATAAACATTGAAACACCGCTTGGCCATCTGGTAGCAGCAAGATTCTTTGAAGAGCAGGGCCTTACTTCTGATGCCATCACCCACCACAAAAAAGCAATAGCGCTGGCTCCTGGAGTGCCGGACTATGTGGACTTTTATACGCAGTTTCTGGAGAGAAACGGGCTAAAAGAAAGGGAGCCAAAATAGAGCACCCGTTCGAAAATTAGAAAACCTAATACACGCCGGCAAGCAAATTTCGCCGGCGTTTTTCGTTTACTCCGGTTTAGACTCCGATAAGATAAACCCTACGGTATGGATGTGGCGCAGCGTATCTTGCCGCATGTACTGGTCTATCCTGAGGGTATACTCTCCCGGATAGGGAAATTGGTAGCGGGCGAGAAAGGTCTTTTCCAGGTTAAATACGTCTCCCACGCCGTCGCCAAGCGGCTTGCCAGTCTTAGGATTAAACAATTCCACATTATTGAGCTGCCGGGCAACTACATTTCCCGAGCTGTCTTCCAGGTAGTATTGCAGGTAAATATTCTGATAGGGATATTCCAGCGAATTTCGGATGAAATAGTGAAAATCATAGTGGGGCGCTGTTTCCTCTATTGCAAAGTGGAAAACAACCGGCTCATTTTTGAGCCAGTATTTTTCTTTAAAGTCTTGCTTAGCCTCAAAGGTAGCACTACCACCACAGGCAGTAAGCAGCACCACGAAAAGAACCAAAACAAATCCAGGGAGGATATTACTGTTCATAGCAGGTATCAATCTCGTTTCTTGTTTCGGTTTTTGAAGCGATTACGCTTCTTCTTCCGGTTTTTCTTTTTGTCTTTGTTGCTGTATTTCCGGTCCATATTTTCCAGGTCTTTGTTCAGCGCGCTTCGGCCTTCA
>CAYUJK010000119.1:0-2203 GCA_964444895.1 uncultured Roseivirgaceae bacterium | reverse complement strand
CTGGGATTCAGCGACAGGTTTTGATACCGCGCAGCAGCGGTAGATACGCTCTTAAAATCAGTAAGCCAGGTGGAGCAGCAAAGCTCCCGGCCACAGCTTCCAATCCCTCCCAGGCGACCCGCCTCCTGGCGCAGGCTTATTTGCCGCATTTCTACCCGTATCCTGAATTCAGATGCCAGCACTTTGATCAACTCCCGAAAATCTACCCGGTCGTCAGCAGAGTAGTAAAAGGTTGCTTTAGAACCATCTGCCTGGTACTCCACATCGGTGAGCTTCATTTCCAGTTTTTGATCCATGATGATCTGCCGGGTTCTGTACATCGTATTCATTTCCCGGGCCTGTACTTCTTCAAATTTGCTGAGATCCTTGGGTGTGGCTACACGGTAAATAGCCCTGATGTTATCGTCGTCATTGACGTTCTTTTTCTTCATCTGAAGGCGTACCAACTCCCCTTGCAGGGAAACATAGCCTATGTGGTGGCCATTGGGCACATCTACTACCACGGCATCACCTGTGTAGAGTGCAAGCTGCTGTGTATTTCTGAAAAACTCCTTCCGGCCGTTCTTAAATCGTACTTCTACGATGTCAAACTTCTGACCCAGCGGGTCGTCCATGTCCGAAAGCCAGTCAAATACGTTCAGTTTGTTACACCCGTCTGTGCCGCAGGTACCGTTATTTTTACAGCCCGCCGGGCTTTTATCTTTCTTTGTCGTTTCGCAAGTGCTGCATCCCGCCATATCTTCAAATCATTTAAAATTTGAAATTAGTAAAATAGCTTTAATTAAAAAACTGCTCTTTTTACGTGGACGGGGCAGTGCCTCAGTCCCTACTTTCCACAGAAAACAGCTTGTGAGCAGCCTCTACTACGCCTGAAGGGGCCAATTACGGAAAAGTTTTCCTCAACATATCGGGTGCTTTCGGGTATCGCGAAAGCTGGTTTGGGCTATTTGCCGAAATTCAGAAGATCCTGCCCGATATCCTTGCGATAGTAGGCATCTTTCCAGCTTATTTGCGAAGCTTTTTTATACGATGCGTCGAGGGCTTCGGCAATATCGGCGCCAAAACCGGTGATGTTCAGCACTCTTCCGCCTGCGTTTACTACTGTACCTTGCTCATCCCTTTTTGTGCCTGCATGAAATACCAACGTCTTTTCTACCAGGGTTTCCAGTCCTGATATCTCGTATCCCTTTTGGTAGTCGTCCGGGTAGCCTCCTGATACCATGACCACAGTAGTGGCTGTTTTAGGCTCCAGCTCCAGTGCCAGGCTATTCAGGCGGCCTTCCGCACAGGCGAGCAGCAGATCCACCATGTCGGTGTTGATACGAGGCAGCACTACCTGTGTCTCGGGATCACCCATCCGTACGTTGTATTCAATCACGTAGGGAGAGCCATTTACGTTCATCAGCCCAATAAAGATAAACCCTTTATAGTCGATCTTATCCTTCTTTAGTCCCTCAATAGTGCGCTTCACCACTTTTTCTTCTACCTCCTTCAGAAAGCCCTCGTGCGCAAACGGCACAGGAGATACTGCACCCATTCCACCGGTATTGGGCCCGGAGTCCTTTTCGCCTATTCTTTTGTAGTCTTTTGCTTCGGGAAGTATTTTGTAATTTTCGCCATCCGTCAATACAAACACGGAGAGCTCGATGCCTTCAAGGTAGTCTTCGATCACTACTTTGCTGCTGGCCGAGCCAAACTTATGGTTAAGGAGCATGTCATTGAGTGTAGAGCGGGCCTCCTCGTGGGTCTGGCAAATGACCACTCCTTTTCCGGCGGCCAGGCCATCCGCTTTCAGCACTATGGGAAGGGAAAGCTTTCCAAGGTATTCTATCGCATCGCCCACCGTTTCCGCTGTGAAAGACCGTGAGCCT
Organism: uncultured Roseivirgaceae bacterium; assembly: GCA_964444895.1. GTDB lineage: Bacteria > Bacteroidota > Bacteroidia > Cytophagales > Cyclobacteriaceae > CAJXNP01. Next base: position 332 of record CAYUJK010000119.1, on the reverse strand, counting down.
GCCGTGGGCACGTTGTGCCGCTTCATAAACTCCTTGGCGAAGTCCTTGCTACCTTCAAGCATAGCACCGGCCCTGCCAGGACCCACTACTTTCAGCTCACTCATTTGAGGGTCGCTCTCCAGCGCATCGCGTATGCCCTCTACCAGGGGTACTTCGGGCCCTACGATGAGCAGGTCAATTTTCTTGCTGATTATAATCTTTTTGATACCGTCAAAATCCGTTACGGCTACATCAATGTTTTCGGCTATTGCGTCGGTGCCGGCGTTCCCGGGAGCCACATACAGATAATCACATTTGGGGCTTTGTTTTATTTTCCAGGCAAAAGCGTGTTC
>CAYUJK010000118.1:0-9766 GCA_964444895.1 uncultured Roseivirgaceae bacterium | reverse complement strand
TTCTCCTTTTTTCCTTTTTCTTCCCTGGGCCGTATCACAGCACTTAGAGGGAGACTTACGGTGAAACGCGAAAATTTACCGTTCTCACTTTCCACACCAATGGCGCCTTCCATCTTTTCAATGGCTTTTTTTACCAGGTACAGGCCCAGCCCGCTGCCATTTGAGAGATCAGAAGCCCGGTAGAACATATCAAATATTTTTGTCTGATACTGGGGAGAAACGCCGATGCCGTTGTCTTCAAAAACGATGTGGTATCCCTCGGCTGTTTCGTAGTCTTTGATGTGGAGAAAATTCTTCATAGGTTGCCTGAATGTGAGGGCATTTTCAATCAGGTTTTCAAAAACAATTTTTAACAACTTGTCATCTACGTGCAGGCTTATTTTCTCATTTAAATCATTAAGCACCGCAAAGTCTTTGATTTCTTCTGAGTGAAAAGTTTTCAGAATGCCATCGGTGAAGGGCTTGATTTCGATTTGTTTGTTTTCCAGTTCGGCTTTGTTGATGAAGTGTACGTTGGTGAGCTTGCTGAGTACCTTATTCAGTTTTTCAGCGCCGAATTCGATTTTGTCAATATAGCTGGCGGTACTCTTAGGTATCTTTTCGAGCTTGGCGATCTTGGTTAAGCCCAGCAGGCTCGCAATAGGCCCCTTCAAGTCATGCGATGCCCGGTAGATAAACAGGTCCAGCTCATTATTGGCTATCAACAGGCTTTCATTTGCATTGCGCAGTTTTGCGGTGCGTTCCAATACAATATTTTCGAGGTTGGTGTTGATCGACTTGAGCTCCTCGTTCGTTTCATCCAGAAGTTTTTGGGCTTCCAGCAGTTCCTTGTTGTTCTGCATCAGCAGGTTTTTCTGGCTTTCTATTTCGTTTTTCTGCCACAGAATCTCAGCGTTGGCTTTTTCCACACGGGCCTTTTCTTCCGACAGCTGCTTGGTTCTGGCTCGTACCACGTCCCTCAGCATCGTTTTGGTTTTCTGAAGGTTTTGAATTCTGTATAAAATGATGAGGTAGGCCGAAGAAAGAATGAATACCGACAGCACGAGGTAAAACCACCACGTCTGGTAGAAGGGGGGACGAATGATGATTTTTATGGAGGTACCCTCTTCGTTCCATATTTTGTCGTTGTTAGATGCTCTTACCCTGAAAGTGTACTCTCCCGGAGGCAGGTTAGTGTAGCTGGCAAATCTTCTGGCGCCTACATAGTTCCATTTTTTGTCAAAATTTTCAAGAATATAAGCGTAATGGTTTTTTTCTGAATTGGTAAAGTTCAGCGCCACAAACTCGAAGGAGATAACTTTGTCTTTGTGCGTGAGTACAATTTCGTCGGTCACCGATACATGCGATTTCAAAGGCGACTGCGGTGTGCCTATTTCTGCCGATTCGCCCATGACCTTGAAATCGGTGAATACCACATTGGGTATAAAGCTGTTGTCTTTGATGTCTTTTGGATGGAAGGCATTAAACCCGCTTATCCCCCCAAAAAGCATTTCGCCGCCGCTGGTCTGGTACACAGCACCGGGATTGAACTCTTGTCCCTGAAGGCCGTCAAGCTCGTCATAGTTTTTTGATTCTTCGTCGTCTATGTTAAATTTTGATATACCCTTGTTAGTGCTGAGCCACAAATTGCCTTTTTCATCGCCCAGAATGCCATAGATAAAATTCGACGGTAGGTTATTGTGCACGGTGTAAAGTTTGAAACTGTCGGTTTTCAGGTTTAGCACGTTCAGACCGTCGTTGGTGCCTATCCAAAGCCTGCCGGAATCGTCGGCGTAGAGGCAATAGATAGAATTGCTGCTTATGCTGCTCAGGTTTTCCTGGTGGCTGTATCGGACAAAAGTGCCGTTTTCGCGATTGAGCTTGTTAAGCCCCCCGCCGAACGTCCCGACCCAGATATTGCCTTGCTTGTCTTCCGTGATAGAGGTAACCGTGTTGCCGCTAAGGCTCAGCACATCATTTTCGTCATACAAGTATCTTTTGAATTTTTTCCTGTCGAACGCATTCAGCCCGCCTCCTTCGGTACCTATCCAAAGGATTCCTTTCGAATCTTCGAAAATCACCTTGATATAGTTGCTGCTCAGGCTATCAGGGTTGTCAGGGTTAGCCCGGTATACCGTAATCTGGTGGTTGTCCAGGTTGAGCTTGTTGAGCCCACCTCCGCCAGTACCTATCCACAGGGTGCGTTGCAGATCACGATGCAGTGAAAGTACCCGGTTGTTGCTGATCGATTCCTTTCTTTTTGAGGGGATTCTTTTCCGGCTTTTGGAGAAGGTCATCTGCTGTCGCTCCTCCGTATTCAGGCCGCCGATCAATATGCCGTCGCTTTTGTAAACGGTATATTCCCGGGTTCTTGGGTCGTATTTATTCAGGCCACCGTCAAAGGTGCCTATCCAGATAATGCCATTATTTTCCTTGTATATCGTTTGCACATTGTTGCTGCTCCAGGTATTGTCGGTGCCCGGTGTGCGCGTGTATAGCTCAAACCGTTTTCCCTGCCGGTCTATTTTATTTATTCCCGCATTAGTACCTATCCACAGTATTTCGCTCTTGTCATCCAGTAATGCCGTCACTTTGTTGCTCAGCAGGCCATGTGTGAGGTTGGGGTCAAACACATAATTTCTGAACAGCCGGTTGTACTTGCTGAAGCTTGAAAGCCCGCCGTTGTCAGTGCCGATCCAGAGGAGTCCCGACGCGCCCTGAAAGATGGCGAGCACGGCGTTACCACTAATGGAGTTGCTTTGCGAACTATGGTAGTAAGTTGTAATCTTATCGCGCACCTCCATGTTCCGCCCGGTCTTGCCAGGTGTCAGCATGTTCAGCCCGTTAGCCGTTCCTATCCACAGATCACCTTCCCGGTCTTCGTAGATGGTGTTTACCTGGTTATCGGACAAGGTGTTACTCGTATTTTCGCTCTTTACGTACCGCAGGCACTTGCCCGTGGCGGGGTTCAGCATATTTGCTCCTTTGTTTTTGGTACCCACCCATACATAGCCATAGCGATCTACCTCCAGCGAAGTGATATTGTTGGAGCTAATGCTGAATGGATTTTGAATATTGTACTGAAAGTGGCTGAATTTCTTCTCCTTAGGGCTGTATTTATTCAGCCCCCCTCCGTCGGTGCCTATCCAATAGTTGCCGAGGGTGTCTTGCGCAATAGCGGTAATCAGGTTACTGCTCAAGCTGTTGGGATCGTTTGTTTTTGCCTTAAAGAGAGAAAATTTATGGGTTCGCGGATCGTAAACATTCAGGCCGTTTTGGGTGCCGATCCACAGTAAGCCATTGTTGTCTTCGAAAAGGGTATTAATAATGTTGTTGGAGATGGAGTTGGAGTCGTATACGTCGTGGATAAACACTTTGAATTCCGTACCGTCAAATCGGTTTAGCCCCCCGTTGGTACCAAACCATAAAAAGCCCTTTTGATCCTGGATAATGGTGTTGATATTACTTTGTGAGAGGCCATCAGAAAGCGTAATCCGGTCAAAGTTTTGCGCATTTAACTGCGACAAAATGATACACGGTACCAAAAAAAATATAAATTTAAGCTGCCTTACCACCTTGAATGCCTGTAAAAAAGTAATAATAAATATTAGATAAGTTCAATAAAACGCCTCAAACAAAATAGAACGACCTTAATAATGCTAATTTTTTTGAGTCGATTTTGCCAGAATAACCTCTCTTGTAAGATTTTATTGCAAATACCTGTAAATTAATTTATAAACAAAAAACGCCTGGTAAATATAGCTACCTGACGGGACATTTTGGAGTCGGCGGGCTTACACAGGAGTGAGCAATGCCTCCGGGAAAGAAAACAAAAGTTTAAATGCATATACATGGAAATACCTACAGAAATGCTGAGAGAAGGCGCGCTTGACGGCCGGGTAATAATTATCACCGGTGGGGGCAGCGGCCTTGGCCTCGCTATGGCCACAACGTTTGCGAAGCTGGGCGCCAGAGTAGTGATCACGGGCAGAAGCGGAGAACGGCTACAGGCGGCAGCCCAAACTATATCGCAGGATACGGGCAGGCAGGTGCACGGCATTGTGAATGACGTCCGTGATGCTGATGGCGTGGCCCGCATGATAGACGAGTGTTTTGAAAAGTTTGGCGCGGTACATGCCCTGGTCAACAATGCAGCGGGAAATTTCATCAGCCCCACGGAGCGACTGTCAACGCGGGCGTTTGACGCCGTGATCGATATCGTGCTCAAGGGCACGGTAAACTGTACACTTGCCCTGGGTAAGCGATGGATTGAGCAGAATACCAGGGGCGTAGTGTTAAATATCGTTACTACCTATGCATGGACGGGTTCGGCGTACGTGGCGCCATCGGCTTGTGCGAAGGCGGGTGTGCTGGCACTTACCCGCTCGCTGGCTGTGGAGTGGGGAAAATACGGCATCAGAACCAATGCAATTGCGCCGGGGCCGTTCCCTACGGAAGGGGCGTGGAGCCGGCTGCTTCCCGGCAATCTGAAGGAGAAATTTGATCTTACTAAGAAAATACCCCTGGGCAGATTGGGTGAACATCACGAACTTGCCAACCTGGCGTCCTTTCTGCTGTCCGATTACGCGGGTTTTATCAACGGAGAGGTCATTACCATCGATGGCGGCGAATGGCTGCAGGGCGCAGGCGAGTTTAATATGCTCCGTGAAATTCCCGATGCCCTTTGGGACCAACTGGAGGCAATGCGAAAAAAAAAGTAATCAGCCCTACTGTATTTTCTTCAGAAACCGCTCCGTGTCTATCACGTACCGCGTGTGGGTGGCATGGCCAATTTCGCCTGCCTCGTCGTGTGCTTTAAGTTGAAACACCACCTTTCGGCCATCGGTCTCCACGATGGTCGACTTACAGGTTACCAGCATTCCCAATGGAGTAGGCTTGGTGTGGAAGACGTGAATTTCCGCACCCACAGAATTTTCATGAGGCTCCAGGTACGGTTGAAGGCTCTCGCTGGCGGTCTTTTCCATCAGCGCTACCAGCGCCGGAGTGCTGTAAACTTTCAGCAAACCCGAACCCACCGCCGCTGCCGATTTTTCTTTTGTAGCAATTTCACTTATTTTTCCGGTGATTCCCTTGATCATTGTAGTTGTCATTCTCCTAAAGCTTTAAAATCAAATGATTACAATATTGCTGCAATTTTAAAAGATATTATCTGATTTTTGTCAGTTGAAAAATCAGTAATTTTAAAGGCGAAAAAAAACGCTGCTCACTATGAATAAAATACTGTGCCCGGTAGATTTCTCAGAGGTGTCTCTGAACGCCATAGAATTTGCCGCCAAACTTGCTGAAGCCCAACATGCCAGTCTTATTTTGCTAAATGTCTTTACGGAGGAGGATTTTAATCAAATTCTGGAGGCTGATGCCATCAATAAGGAATACAATGAAAAACTGAATTTAGCAGAGAACAAGCTGAAAAGCCTCGCCGATGAGATCAACAACTCCGAAAAAAGAAAAGGCCTGATAGGGTGCACCTATGAGTTTAGAAGCGGAAAGCTTTCCGACACCGTGCTCGAAATAGCGGAAACCGACAAGATCGACCTTATCGTGATGGGTACCACCGGAATTACAGGACTGGCAGAAAAATACGTGGGAAGTAAGGTGCTGAAAATCATCGAAAATGCTCCCTGCTCTGTGTTTGTGGTGCCAAGTGGCCAGCATTTTCACAAAATCAAATCCATCGTGTACGCCACAGACTACCAGGAAGAAGATAAAATAGCTATTCAGCAGGCGATCAGCCTGGCCACCGTATTTAAGGCTGCCCTCAGTGTGCTGCATGTGTCGCATGCCGAGACAGATATTAATGTCGCCCTTTACGAAGAGTTTGTAGAAGAAATTAAAAGTTTTGCCCACTACGAAAAACTACACTTTCGGAGGGAGGTAGTGTCGCATACCGCCAAGGGGCTAAAAGAATACATGGCGCGTGAAAAGGCCGATTTGCTGATATTGCTGTATAAGAAAAGGAATTTCTTTCAAAACCTGTTTCACCACAGCGTCACCAGAGAATTGTATGAATTTTCTGATTTTCCGTTTATGGTCATTAAAAACAATTGATTTCGCCGTCATCTACCGTACCTACATCTGCCCTAATTGAACAATCTGCACGAAAATATAGCTGAGAAAATACGCGAAGGTGACGAAAAGTCCTTTGAACTGGTGTTTAGAAAACACTACTCGGGGATGTGCGGCTACGTGTCCAGGTATGTAGACGACCCCGATCAGGCGGAAGAAATTGTGCAGGAGGTCTTTTACAATTTTTGGAACAAGCGATCGGAAATATTCATCACCGGTTCGCTGGAGTCTTATTTGTTTCGCGCAGCTCGGAATTCGAGCTTAAACTACATCAAGCACCTGAAAGTGCGCCATGAGTATGCAACTGCGCGCGAGGTGCTCATGAAGGAAGAAGAAAGCCGGGTTACCGATGAAGTGGTAGAGCTGGAATTGCATCAAAAAATTGACGAGTGCATAGAACAGTTGCCCGCAGAAAGGCAACGAATATTTAAGATGAGTCGCTTTGAAGGATTGAAAAACAAAGAGATAGCTGAGAAACTGAATATTTCCATCAAAACCGTGGAAGCACAGATGGGCAAGGCGCTGAAGTACTTGCGGGAAAATCTTGTGGATTACCTTTCGGTGTTGCTGATTTGGATGATGCGGTCGTGAGAACGACACACAGAATACAACATGCAGTTGTCAGGCGTTGTTAATGATAAAAAAGTACTGAGATGAAGAAAATAGTGAATATAATGTTGTTGATGGGAGGCGTTTTTTTTACTGCCTGTGCCCAGCAATCGGGGAATTCAGAAAACAAAAATGCGGAAGACATGGGAAATAAATTGCCAGAGGTAAAAGACGGAGAAAATCTGAAGTACAATGAACTCAATGAGTTTGAAGAGTATGTGATTCTCAAAAAGGGAACGGAGCGCGCCTGGACGGGCGAGTACCATGACAACAAGGCCCAGGGAATCTACCTGTGCCGGCGCTGCGATGCACCTTTGTATCGCTCAGAAGACAAGTTTGACTCTCGCTGCGGGTGGCCCAGCTTCGACGACGAAATTGAAGGCGCCGTATTGCGATTGCCCGATGCAGACGGAATGCGCACAGAAATCATTTGCGCCAATTGCAAAGGACACCTGGGGCATGTATTTCTTGGCGAAGGTTTTACCGATAAAGACACCCGGCATTGTGTCAATTCGGTTTCAATGAAATTTATACCCGGAAAGCCTGAATAAGTGTTGAAAAAATTTTTAACGGGCAGTAGGGGTAAATGATATTTCGATTGTCATCAGAATAAGGAAGGAGCAGTTGAATAAGGATAATGCACATATTGACTATGAACTGATCACCAGGTACCTGGCGGGAGATTCCGACGCGAATGAGCAAGACGCCGTTCGCTCTTGGCTCGACAACTCGGCCGAGAACAGGCGGTCGTTTCGGCAGTTGGAAAGACTTTGGCAGGAAAGCGGAAGAATTGTGCCTCACGAGGAGGCTAATGTGGACGTAGACCTCGCCTGGAGTAGGTTTCAGGAACGGGTGAAATGCAACGGAAACAGCACCAAGCCTATGATGCAGTCGCCGGAAACGCCCGTGAGGAAGCTGATGTACTACGCTACACGTATCGCCGCGGTGCTGGTGCTGGGAGTGGCGGGCTATGCAGCGTTTAATCAGTACAGCACGTCAACGGTAGAATTTGCTGCAGCGGAAGAAACATTGGTGAACAAACTGTCAGACGGCTCGGTAGTTTCGCTGAATGCCCGCTCGGCACTTTCTCATCCCAGAAAATTCAAGGGCGACCGTCGCCAGGTATCGCTACAGGGAGAAGCCTTTTTTGAAGTAGAGCCAGATGAAGTGAAGCCTTTTGTAGTAAAAGTAGAAGGCGCTTCTATTACCGTGCTGGGTACATCTTTTTATGTAAAAGCGTACGATAGCCTGAATGTGGTAGAAGTGGGAGTAGAAGAAGGAAGGGTAAAGCTTTCGTCTGACATATCTGGGGGTGAGGTACTGCTCTCAGCAGGCGAGAGCATTTCGATTGACAAGACTACAGGCGAGATCCTTCCCCAGAAAAAATTCAACCCCAATAAATTGTTTTGGAAGTCGAAGACGTTGATTTTCAGCAATGAGCCTCTTGCTGAAGTTTTTGCCATGTTAGAACAATTGTATGGTGTGGATATTGAAGTGGAAAATGGGGAAATATTGAATTGCAGACTTTCAGCAAAATTTCGAAAAGAAAATATTGAGACGATCCTCGAAGTGATAAGTGCCAGTTTCGACCTGAAAACATCCGAACAACAGGAACATTTTGTCATTACCGGGGGCGGCTGTTCGCTACCATGAAAACTGCAACCCTGATCATCGCATTGTCGATGCTATGCCCTGTGTACCTGTTTGCGCAGGACAATTTGTTGAAAAGAAAAGTAACCTACCAGGCCAGCAATGAACACCTGGAGCACGTATTTCTGGCCATATCCGACCAGGCGCAATTCACCTTTTCGTACAACACTACCATCATTCCCGAGGACCGCCGCGTTACTGTACAGGCACAGGAAGAGACAGTGAGGTCGCTGCTGGGAACCATCCTGCCCAGCAATGTGGATTATAAAGTGAGCGGCAATCACCTCATTTTGCTAAAAAAGCCTGAGAATCAGGAATCCAACAAAAAGGAAAAATACACCATATCCGGGTTTGTAATGAGTGCAGATGACCGCCAGCCGGCAATGAACGTGCTGGTATACGAGGTGAACGGGCTCGTATCGGCCATGAGTAATGAAAAGGGCTATTTCAGTCTCACCGTTTCGGCGCCTTATGAACATTTGGGATTGTCGTTCAACAGGCAGGGTTTTCATGACACCATCGTTTTTGTGAAGCCGGTAAACCAGGAAATAAAGGTTTTTTTACGAGAAAAGAAGGTGCCCCCGTCTGTAGAAAAGCTGGATAACAAGTTGTCTGATTCGCCCTCTGAGGTCGAGTCGCTCGCTTTTGTGCAGCAGTTTGTGTCAAGCGAGCTGCTTTCGAGAACCCAAAACACCAACCTGATAAAGAGACGATTTGCCCAGATATCCTTCTTGCCAATGTTGGGGTCGAACCTGGCCATGAGCGGGCTGGTAGAAAACAATGTGTCGGTGAATGTACTGGCCGGCTATGCTTACGGTGTACGCGGCTTTGAGATGGGAGGACTCTTCAACGTGACCCGCAAGGAAATGCATGGCGCACAAATAGCGGGTCTTGGCAACCTCGTGGGCGGAAATGGCACCGGCTTTCAAATGGGTGGGCTGATCAATCACAACAGAGGCTCCTTTTCCGGTGTGCAAATTGGCGGGCTGCACAATACCCTTATCGACACCCTGAGGGGCGTGCAGATCTCGGGCCTGAACAACTGGTTGAACGGCGGTATGGATGGACTTCAGATAGCGGGCTTGAACAATCTGACGACGAGAAATGTAGACGGAACGCAAATCGCCGGGCTCAGCAACGTGGCTTTTGGCAATGTAGAATTTGTACAGGTAGCTGGTGCTATCAACCTGGCAAAAGCTGTCGAAGGCGCCCAGATTTCGGGAATGGGCAATTTTGCGAAGGAAGAAATAAATGGTTTTCAAATAGGCGGAATGGCCAATTTTACTGCGGGAAATGTAGAGGCATTTCAAGTGGCAGGCATGGCCAACTACACACATCAGGATGTGGAGGGGTTTCAGCTTGCCGGTATGGCCAATGTAGCCCGCAATGTTGGCGCATTTCAGGTAGCCGGCCTGATCAACGTGGCCCGCGACAGCGTGAG
>CAYUJK010000117.1:3840-9797 GCA_964444895.1 uncultured Roseivirgaceae bacterium | reverse complement strand
GATGAATTCCCGGAGGGCCAAACCTTTTCTAATTTCCTGCTGATTTCCAGGTACAACTCTTCCGGTTTTTCCCGTCGTCCCGCATTTTCCATCACTGAAGAAACCACAGCTTTTGCCACTTGACGCCAGGAAATGGAATTGGGGACAACATGCGGATGATGCTTTTTTATTTCCTCTTCCACATACTGTATACCCAGGTATTTTACGCTTATTTCATGGAATAAAAGCCGGAGGGAATTTTCAGGAAATTGCTGGTAAAACCGGCGTTCTGTATTCGGGTTCCAGGCTATTTGCAGTGTAGTGATTACCTCACCGGGACTTTCACGGAGTACTTTTTCAAATGGGGCGATGATGTCTTTTTCGTCACTGTGTATCCACCACGGCAGCCGCCCGGTTTGGAGGAAGTAAACCAGTGTTTCCAGGTATCTGAAGACAAAGTTTTCTGTCGTGGTTTCGCGTGAAGCTTCATGAGCCGTTTTCTCCCGACCGGGCCTTGTTTCAGAAGATGAAGTCTCCGGGGTATCCGGCAGGCCCGTTGGCATGTGTGGCGCTTTCCCGGGGCCAACATGGCTGCCAGGGAACTGCCGCTGCAATTGCTCGTGCAGTTTATATTCGAATTCCCGGATGAATTCTTCCGGGGAAACCGTTCCAAGGTCAATCTCAATTTTATCAATCCGTAAATGGGCCTGTCCGCTGCCGTAGCTGTCCAGTACGCGCTCGGCAACAGGTAAGATAAGCTCCCTGTTCATCAGGGAGATTTCTTCCATTACGTTCCGTTTCTTATCTGAAGAAGAGACAGAAAGATCGAATGTTTGCCTTACGATCAGGTGGTTTGCCATGTTATTTCAATAAGCCGTTAACCTCTTTGATCACTTCGATTTTTAATTCTGATTCCAGGTCTTTTCCACTCCAGCTGTTGCGTATGCCTATCGGGGAAATGTCGCTTTCCTTCATCTTTTCTGTCACTTTGTTGATGGAGTTCACCGCAGCGGCGCTGAGCCCTTCGGGGTTTTTGATCGTTACCTTGTCCAGGTAAGCATGGGAAGTGGCGGTGATGATGTCTTTATAGGCTTTTTTAGCGCTTCCGGTGGCGGCATCATAGGCCTTGATCAGTTCGCCGGTGACTTTTTCATAGCTTTTTGTAGTCGCTTTTAAATCCAATTCAGGATCGGCAATCACGTCAACCATGAAATCTTCTGCTGCCCGATAGGCTTTTTCTTCTTCCAGCCCTGTTTCCACGGCAACATTTCGTATAGCCGCTTCTTTTTCCGCGAATCGGGCGCTGTACAATTCCAGCGCTTTATTTTCGGCCACGGTGATGTCCGTGTTTTCGGCGAGCTTTCGCGTGATGGTTTTTAGGTCCTCCGTTACAATGGTGAAATTTCCCCGCGAAGGTCTGCCCAAGGCTACAAGGTTTATGGGCTCAGGCAACTGGTCTGGACCGTCTTTTTCCACTACCAGGTAAAGTTCCCTGGATTGAAAACCTACAAAGCTGATTTGCAGCGTAAGCGGCCCTTCCGGAAATTCTCCCAGGACAAACTTTCCTCCCATGTCAGTCACACTTCCCATAGTGGTACCTTTCACTATGATGTTAACGCCGGGCAGCGGCTCTCCTTCGCCTAATACTATTCCCTGAAAGCGGGTGCCAACGATCGTTTCTTTTATGGGGCTTTCATTGCAACAGGAAATCACCAGCACGGTGACCATGCCCAGGGAGCGCCTGCCGCCCACGTTCACTTCGTAATAGAACATATCGCGACCTACAAATCCTGCTTCGGGCCTGAACCGGAATAACTGACGGTCACTGCTGTTGGTGACTATTTCCACTGTGCTGGTGGTAAGCACGGGCGGTGAACTCACGCTCAGTGAGTAGGAAGTGTTCAAGACAGGGCTGCCCAAAATATCGTTGAGCGCCACGTCAATATCAACCGGGGTGTCTTTGGGCGTTACGGCCATATCTTCCATGGCCACGATGCCTTGCGCGGATTTTTCTTTGATCAGGATCAGCACCTCGCCGGTATCTTTCATGTCGCATTTGCCTTTGTCAATCAATTCATATTCAAAGCTGTCAATGCCATAAAGGATGTTGTTTTCATTGATGTACCTGATCATTTTTTTGTCGCTATCCGGCGGCGAATCAATAGAGAGTTTTCCACCCAAAAGCGATTCTTCAGAAGGTAGCGAAAGCTCCAGGTTGCCAGACCCGTTGAGGTCGATGTCGTTTTTCACCACGTCAAACCATTCGTCAATTGGTTTGGGAGCTTTGTCATTTGTAACTACTTCTACCACCCTGTATTCCGGCATGGCAATCGGCGGAAGGCATAATTCTTCGGGATCCAGTGGGCAACAGCAGGACGTTTTTCCCCGGAGGGCAAAATCGGCAAGCACTCGTTTCTGGCCGCTTTTCTCTTCGCATACCATGATAAAAGTGCCTCCTTTTTCCACGCCCGCGAGATGCACCATGCCGGGATTTTTAGCGGCAAACTCAGCAAAGGTGACTTGCTTGTTCAGCAGGTATTCCAGCGAGTAATACACGGTGGCGAGCTGTGCATGCACGCATTTGTAGAGAATGCTGTTGTAGGCATTCAGATAATCGCTGATCTGGGGCAATTTTCCCAGCAACACTTTCCAGAGTTCGCCCTGCATGTATTTGAGCAAGGGCTGATAAGCAGAGGAAGCCACGATCAGAAGTTCCAGCAGGAGGGAAACGAGCAACCTCAATTGGTTGATCAATCCCAGGATTTCCTTGTAGCTTTTGATAAAGAGGGGATAGTTGAATGCCCTCAGGTCTTTGGGAAACATTTTGCAGAGGGCCTCTGCCTGGGCTTTGAGCTGGGTGATGCCAAATAGCAGTCCCCAAACCAACAGGGTAAGGGGGTTATCTGTTTTTATACCAGCCTGCATGAGGTTTCCACCGGCTACTGTTAGCTCTGCGGGTTGAGAAATAGCGTTCATGCCGGCGCCACTCACATAAATTTCATGCACGAGCTTATGGCTGTTGTCGGAAAGGGTTTCCATTTTGTGGATAGTTGCCTTTTCTTTTTCCAGGGAAAATTTTCGAAGGGCCAGGTTTCTCTTTTCCATTTCATTGGAAACTTTCTTCAATTCAGCTTCCGTGGAGGTAATTCTCTTTTTGAGTTCGTTGTCCCGGGCTTTCAGGCTTTCCCTGGTAAAGCCCTTTATGTTTTCATCCGAAGCGCTGGCTTCCACGTTGTCGATCCAGAATTCCTGCCCCCCTACAAGCAAGGTTTGCACGGCGCCCGTCAATGTGACGATACCGGCAGTACCACCCTGAATACTTCGGGTGGTGATGCTGAACTTGACTCCGGGAGCGATATCGGCAGGGGCTGAAGTGAGGTTGGAAATGAAAAGCTGTGATCCATTTACAGAAATGTTTTCATTTCCCCCTAAGTCCATGAATTCAAAAGTGACCTGGTTAGGGGTGAAGTCAAGTTTCGAGAAGTCAAACTTGAAGTTGATGTTGTTGGCGCGCATGATTTTATCCGTACCGAAATTGGCTGAGGCGGGGTCCACCTGGGCGGAGTTAAAAGTGCCCTGCCCATTTCCCCAGGTGAAAAATTCTACCGTAACCGGAATCTCGTTTTCCGTAAAGATCAAGTCTCCCTCTTTATGCGTGGGGTTTCCGTATTTTGTGCCTGTCTGCAACTCGTCAAAAGTTACCATTGCTTTTTTGGGAGGCGTCAGGTCAATGTCAGGGATATCCACCAGCGCCGCTTGTATTTTGGCACAGGAGCAAAGCACCTCGCTGCGAAGAATGAGGTAGTCTTCCTGCAAATGGGAGATGTTACAGGGCGCTTGAATAGCTACCCGCTTTTCCTGCCACCCGGTATTGATGGCCACGATTTCTTTGCGGATGAGCTCAATTTCCTGGAACAAGGCCAGGATCTCCTCCATGTTTTTTGCAAAGTCATCCTCAATTAAATCGCGTATTTGCTTCTCGATGTCTTCTATTTGTTTCAGAAGGTTCTCGATTTCGATCAGCTCTGGATCAGTGGCATTTCCCGCCTCCTTTTGTACATTGAGCTTAATGAGGTCAAATTCGAGGTTGAACGTCTTTTTAAGCGCAGAAAGTTCGTCGTGCACCACATCGCAGACTTTGTTGATGTGGCCTTCAATGCGATACATAGAGTAGGAATTCAGGTTCAGGCCCAATGGATTGGCCGGGTAGCTAAGGTCGCCGGGCCAGGCCAGATTTTGCTTCATGGCATTGGAGTGGTAGGAAAGAAGTGGCGCTGTGGTGCAGCACTCTTCGGGTTGCCAAAGCTTGTTCAGGCCATTGGAAGTGTAGTAAAAAGGCAGCGCCCGCCTGCCGAGTGAATATTCTTCAATCTGCGAGGGGGTGATTTTTATGGTTTCGCCCTCTACCACGTTGAAATGATCGACGATCGACAATATTCGCAGAAATAGACGCCTGGTTTTAGCCACGTCGTGGTAGTAGGCATCGCGTACCGGTGAGGGATCAAATGCATTTCGGTACTCCCCGGTGTCGATCAGGGAACTTCCGGAAGTCGTAAAGTCGCGCAGGGCAAGGTGCCTGGGATAGTGGCCATCCGGGCAGCAGTTTTTGATCAAATGGCATACCTGTTTCACAAATTCGTTGTAGGCAGTGGCCAGATCCACGAAGAAGTCGTAGTGGTATTGATTAAAGTTTGCCTGGCCAAGAATGGCGGTCAGCTTGCCATTTAGCCCCGATACCTGGGCGTCCGTAGATTCGCTGAACTGCAGCAGTTCTTTGTATTCATCATAAACGTTCTGAATTTCGGCGAGAAAACTGCTGCTGATAAACTCTGCCGATGTTTTATAGCCTTTGTCAATCTCGGTGACCGACGTTACAGCGGGCAAACCGTCCACGCCGTTCTTTTTCAGGCCCGCCACCAGGTTGGGCGCCACCAGGGTGGTTTCAGGACCGGGGCAGGCCGGTATTTTATCCAGGTCGTCTTTATTAACCAGCAGCGCGCGCACGTTGATGCGGAGGTTCATTCCCTTGTTGTTGCAGTCCGTTACCAGGCACGACTTCAGGTTTTCCTCCAACAGCTCGTAGTAGAGCACGAGCACCTTATCCGTAAGGATTGCTTTGCTAATGGGCGATGAAACATTATCCGGATCCTCTTCGAAGTTAATATCAGCCAGCGTCTCCTCGCCTAACAATTCCCACAATTCAATTTGCTCGTAAGGAAGGGCCGGTGTTCTCCAGGGCTCGTATTCGGGGAATTCATGGCCATTTTCATCCACTTCGATGTAGGGATCTACATAGCTGCGAAACCTCGTGTACTTCGTTTCGGGCAGCTCGATCAGGTAGCCATGCGAGGAAATGCCAAATCCTTCGGAGATGGTGATGCTGTTGTCGTTGTTGAGCCTTCCTTGCAGGCCGCAGGCGATACCCATGCCGATAAGTCGCGTGCGGGTAAGGCGATTTTGCTCATCCAGGAAGTCCCGGAGGTTGTTCAGTTGGGTATTGGTGAGTATCTGGTTAGGGACGAAGTCCGGGTAAAAATTCTGAAGCTCGAGCGTGCTCATAGTTTTGTATTTTAGAGGGTACCTAAGTTTGTGTCATTTAATGTTATCTGCGGATTATCGCTATCCACCTCCTCACAATCGTGAAGCCGGGCCGTCGGAAATACATTCGTCAGGTTGTATAATTTATCGATCAGGGCTTGCTGCGCTTCCCGGTAGGAAGTCAGCATTTCCTTTTCATCCACCGGAAGTTCCGGCGCCTCGGTGTCGGGCAGCGGAAAGCATCCCCGGTATCCGGTGGCTACTTTGCTGAGTTGTTCCAGCCAGTTCTCATGGCATTCATCAAGCTCCTGCATCTCGCAATGGTTTACCCAGCATATCCGCGGATAAATGTGTGCGGGTGTTTCCATGCGAATGGTCTTTTCCACCAGCTGGCGAAAGCGCACATTCCGAAACCGCTCTGCCCAGGAAGGTAGAATGAC
>CAYUJK010000117.1:0-3740 GCA_964444895.1 uncultured Roseivirgaceae bacterium | reverse complement strand
CCAGCTGGCGAAAGCGCACATTCCGAAACCGCTCTGCCCAGGAAGGTAGAATGACCGATATACGGAAGGAATAGGGATCGTCGACCTCCGGGCAGTCGCAATCGGAGGCGTGTTCGTTTAGCTGCACCGGCAGAAACGCGTCGTCCGTGGTGCGCTTTCTCAGCAGGATGTGTTCAATTACATGAAGGCCTTCCGTAGCATGAAGCGATTGGAAAAAAGCCAATAGCTCATTCTTGATCGCTTCGTCATCCGAAGACAGTTTTCCGATCAATGCGTCTTCGTCGTTGCAGTGCTGTACCAGTTCCCAGTGGCCATCCGTTTCATTTAGCTGGTAGTTGTCCTCGTCGGAGCCGATTTCAATGACTGAATCAATCAGCGCACAGATGAGGTGCTCATGCTGGCAGCATATACTGGTGAAGACCACGGCGTCGCCGGCTTCGTTGGTAATTTCGAATCGCCAGGTTTCCGGGGCGCATTCGCCCTCACCCAGTTCCAGGAACACTTTTTTGATCCTGTTGCTTGCCAAAACCCTTCGCTCTATGGTCTCAAACCCCAGCAGGCAGGAAACCCGCCTTGCCAGGCCCGATAGGTTATCGGGGTCTTTGGGATAGCGGTAGTCAAAAGCTTTTCCCCGTTCGCTCCCTATTTTGGCGTAGTGCGAGAGGAAACGTTTCTTGTCTTCTATCAGCTTTTTTGGGGCCGTGTCCTTGTAAAGGTTTTTCATGAGCGCGCTGTACTCATCCATATTTTCGGCAAAGCGCCCCATGAGGTGATCGAGAAAGCGGTTTTTGCGGTCGATTGCCGTTTCTTCATCTTCTACCATCTCGTTGAGGCTTATGATGTGGTCGTCGGCGTCGAGCAAGTACAGGTCTTCCGCATTGGCAAAATCAAAGACGGCTTGTGTAAAATAGGTTTTCAGGCTGTGTTCTTTCCAGGAAAACAGGTCTTTCACATGGGTGAGCTGCGATAAATAATTGGCAAGGATTTGCTCAAAGAAGAGCAGGTATCCTTTCAATTGCCGGGATTGTGCTTTGCGCAAGCTCGTTTCCGATTCCGGAACCCGGTATTTCCCTACCCGGTAATTGGCGGGCAGCTCATGCTGCACCGGGTAGTAATCTTCGAGGGCTTTGTCTTCGCCCAGGGGAATGGCCAGGTCTTTTTCATGGCCTTTTAATTTTCCTCCCGTAGAACGGAACCGCTTTTCGTTATACAGCTCCATCACCTGCGCCTGGTTGGCATAGTAAGGCAGGCCGTTTTTGTAGAAAATTATTTTAGAAAAATCAGGATCGAAATCCGGCGCCATCTTCCCGGGGTCTTCCAGGGTGAGCAGCCAATCATCTTCTTTTACAATGTATTTTATCCCATCGATTACTGCTGTCTTGTCGCCCGGTTGCACGGGGTTTTCCGGGCTTACTTCCGTAAAGCTCAGGAGTTTGATCTCCTTAATGGCCTTCACTCCCGGAATATCCATCAATATCTGTATCACGTCGGACGTGCGGATGTCTTCCCGGCGCTCAATTTTCCGGAATTCGTCATCATCGATAAAACCGTGGTCGAGCACCGGTCCTTCAAAGATCTGATCGGTGGTGAAGCCTTTATCCCGGAGTTCCTGGATGGAGTAAAAGTTTACCGGTGGAGACACGTGCAACTCCAATTGGTAAAATATTTCTGCCAGTGTCGCATTGATATCGGCCTCCGGGCTAAGCTCTATGTCCGCACAAACGGCAATTTTTTCGTGGTCAAGGTCGTGCACTCCGCATAAGTCCTCGCTCAGGCTTCTGTTTGAAAAAAGGCGATCTTCTATGGCCAGGCGGATATCTGCCCTGGTTAATTCGGCTACCTGAACCGCAGGATAGCGATAACGGACTTCCCATTTGTAAAAAAAGAAATAGTGCGATTCCGTTGGGTTTCCTCCTTTTATCTCCAGTACATTTTCTATCTCAAAAGGAAAAGAGGCATTGGTGTTTCGGAAGAGCTTTACAGAAGACCCTTGAGCGTTGATCTTGTAATTGTAGCCGGGCAGCAGCTCTATCTCCACGGCGATCCGGTTCAGCTCTCCAGCCTTCACATTTACGGGTTCCGAGGCATGTATTTCGAGGTCGTTTTTGTCAAGTATATGAATTTTTACCGATCCGTCGGTTTCGGGCAGCATATACACCGCGTCAAGAAATACCGGTGAGATCACATCGAACGTCAGGCCCTTATCCGCCACATTGATGTAGGCGCCATCCACCGGCGGAGCATCATCCATGCCTGTTGTATTCCTGATGAGGTCTTCACTTACGGCCCATTCCAGCTCCACCGGAGAAACCGCATACGTAATCTTCCAGTTGTAGAAAAAGTAATAGAGAGAATCGGTAGCTGCACCGTCCCAGCCGCTTTGCAAGGCGATCAGGAGATGTTTTTCATCAGGATAGGTGTGTGCATCGTCTGCGAAAAGCTTAGCCGTGGAGCCCCCGGCATCCAGCCGGTATTTTTTGCCGGTTTTTATGTTAAAATTAAGCTCTATTTCGGTAAGGGTATCGGCATCCGCAACCGTTTTTTTCACCTCTTGTAAAACGACATAATTATCCGATTCATCCCCTTCCAGAAGCCGGACGGTAAGGTCTTCCGGGGCTGTTTCTGCATAAACGGAAACTGCGCGAAGCGTCAGGGGATGAAATACCCTGAAGTTTATTCCTTTGCTTTCGGGCAGCATATAGCTCCCCACATCTTTCATTTTTTTGCCGGCAACAATTATTCTTTCCTTTTCGGAGATATAATCTTCGTACTCTATCAACACGTCGTAAATGCCGTTCAGCGGCGAAAGCTGTTGGTCGGTGGGCAGTCCTTCACAATCCTTCAGCTTTTCCTGAAGCGCGTCCAGGCAATAGACGATCTTATTGTTTTTGCTGATCCAGGCATTTCGCACCCCTTCGATATCGATGAGCAGTTTCCGCAGGTCGTTGAAGGTAACCGGGGTGTTGGGGAATATCTGTAGTGCCGTATAGAAGTTTTTGTCAATGAAAGGCATTCCATTGATTTCCCGTGTCAGCAGGTCTTTGATATCATAATTGGTGCGGTAGCCCAGATCAGTGACGGCATAGCAGAGCGCTTCCAGGAAGGTAATGCCGGGGTCGTGGATGTTGTAGTCTGTCCAAAGCTTATGGGCCAGTTTTTCAATATGTTCCAGGCCCTTTACTTTGAGAAACAGGTAGTCCTCGCTTTTGGCGAGTTCCGGGTTTTTGACGATCGTGAGTTGTTCAAGCATTGGTTTCTTCTAAAAGGTTGATACTATGGTTTGCTGCCGAAACCAGCGTAGAGCCTGAGGTGGAGGCAATGGCTTCCTCCACCTCTTCCCAGGGGCCGTCTTCCTCTTTCTGATGGAACATCTTAAAATCAGTGAGGTAGTCCACATAGTCCGTTTCTTCCAGGAAATTCAATATGGAAGAGCGGTGGATACGCCCACCCAGGATGAGGTCTTCCCCCTCATCGTGCAGCCAGGGAGTCAGAAATTTCCGGATGTCTTCCTGCATCTGCATTAAATAATACCCGCTGTCTTTGCCAGGGTGCAGCGCCACCTTGAAGCTCACCTGAACCTTTTCATAAAGCGGATTTTTCACGTGCAGCGTAATGAAATCGGAAATGCGCTTTTGGAGGTATTTTTGAATTTCGTCCAGCTTGTTCAGGCTGATGCGCGGCTGCAGGGGATCGATGGCATTTTTGTTTCGTAGGTTGGGGATGACGATCACTTTCACAAA
>CAYUJK010000116.1:2076-9879 GCA_964444895.1 uncultured Roseivirgaceae bacterium | reverse complement strand
CCGCAATAAGGTAAACCTATAAGGTTTTCAAAACCTTATAGGTTTGGACTGTCATTATAATACGTCGTAATAGAGTTAACGTACCACGAATGATCAGTGACCAATAATCCGTTATTGATGAAAAAAACATTGTCCATATTCATTGGGATACTAATGGCAGGATTGCTGACGGGTGAACGTGTTTTTGGTCAGGCGAAGCAAAAAAGCAAAGGACAGGTGACCACATCAGGTTATGTGTCTTCCGTGTGGGTAAGTGATCAGGGAGATGGTACCTACAAAAATCCCGTCCTGCATGCCGATTATTCGGACCCGGACGTATGTCGTGTGGGGGACGATTTTTACATGACGGCCTCTTCTTTTAACTGCGTTCCTGCACTTCCTGTTCTGCACTCAAAAGACCTCGTCAACTGGACCCTTGTCAACCATGCCGTAAAGCAATTCCCTGATGAGTTTTACAATACCGTGCAGCATGGCAATGGCGTTTGGGCGCCCTCTATCCGGTACCGTGAGGGCTGGTTTTACATCTACTGGGGCGATCCCGACCGGGGCATTTACATGGTGAAAACGCAAAACCCCAGGGACGATTGGACCGCGCCGGTACTGGTGAAAAAAGCCTCGGGAAATATCGACCCCTGCCTGCTGTGGGATGATGACGGCAAAGTGTACATGGTACATGCCTTTGCCAACAGCAGAGCGGGCGTTAGCGATGTGCTGCAGGTGCAGGAACTTACTCCCGATGGTACAGAAGTTACCCGCAACCGGAAAATTGTCTTCAATGGATACCCCAAGCATATCACTGTGGAGGGGCCGAAGTTCTACAAGCGAAACGGGTACTACTATATTTTCGCACCCGCGGGTGGCGTAGCGCAGGGCTGGCAGCTTGTACTGCGATCCAGGGAACCGTTTGGCCCTTATGAAGAAAGAGTCGTGCTGGCACAAGGCAATACAGACATCAACGGCCCCCATCAGGGAGGGTATGTGGAACTGGATAATGGTGAAGGTTGGTTTGTACATTTTCAGGAAAAGCAACCCTACGGCAGGATCGTTCATTTGCAGCCTGTACGATGGGAAAACGACTGGCCTGTCATGGGCACTGAAGAAGACGGCGATGGTACGGGCGAGCCGGTAAGTACCTATAAAAAGCCAAATGTGGGACAGCGATATCCGATAGCTACACCCGAAGAATCAGACGAATTTGACCAAAAAGAATTGGGCCTGCAGTGGCAATGGCAGGCAAACCCTCCGGGCGTATCGGGACTTTGGTACTCATTTACCCAAAAGCCAGGTGTGCTCCGGTTATTTTCGCACTTCACACCCGGCACACGCAACAGCCTCTGGATGACTCCGAATATGCTCTTGCAGAAACTTCCGGCACCGGCATTCACCGCTACGACCAAATTAGACGCCTCCCGACTTCTGCCGGGGGAACGTGCCGGGCTGGTAGTGATGGGCATGGACTATGCGGCGCTATCGATAGTAGCTGTGAGCGAAGGACTAAGGCTTGACTACGGAGTGTGCGAAGATGCCTTTGGCGGACAAGCAGAAAAAAGACTGAACACGGAAAAAATAAACGGTACGGAGGTATGGCTGCGTGTAAGAGTGGAAAATGGAGGCTTGTGCCAGTTTTCGTTTAGTTATAATGGGAATGATTTCCAAAAAATAGGCGAATCTTTTCAGGCTGTAGAAGGCCGGTGGATTGGCGCCAAGATGGGCCTTTTCGCTCAGTCGCCAAGCGAAACCGGGCAGAGGGGTAGCGTGGATGTCGATTGGTTCAGGGTGGGAGATTAGGGATAGTAAAACAAAAGATAAAAAGATATGAGAGTGAAATCTTCATTTGCAAGGGTAACGATAGTAGCGTCGGCTATGCTTTTGGCCGTTGCTTCGTGTAAGCAGGAAACACAGGAGAACGCCGGTTCAGTCGATGCCTCCTGGGCTGAGCTTTTCAAAGGGATTGAATTTGACATGCCTGTGATCAATCCTCCCGTCATTCCCGAATATTCGGTGCGCATCGAGGATTTCGGTGCAGTAGCGGACGGGGAAACATTAAATACCGAGGCCATAGCCAGGGCCATCGACGAGGTGGCCTCAAACGGCGGAGGAACAGTGGTGATTCCCCGCGGTATATGGCACACCGGCCCTATTGTCTTGAAAAGCAACATTAACTTGCACGTAGAAGCCGGCGCGCTGGTATTGTTCAGCAAAAATTTTGAACACTACCCCTTAGTGAAAACAAGCTTCGAGGGTCTCGAAACCTACAGGTGCCAGTCGCCCATCAGCGGCCTGGAATTGGAGAATATAGCGATCACTGGCAATGGCGTGTTTGACGGAAACGGCGATGCCTGGCGCCACGTAAAGCGGTCTAAGATGACGGACGGTCAATGGAAAAAATTGCTTGCTTCAGGGGGTGTTTTGAATGACGAAAAAGATATATGGTATCCATCGGAAGCCTCAAAAAAGGGCGCCGAGATAAGTGATATGAATGTGCCGGGATTTAAAACCAGGGAAGAGCACGAGACGATCAAAGACTTTCTCAGACCCGTAATGGTGAGCCTGGTAAAATGCAAAAATGTAATGCTTGACGGCCCCACGTTCCAGAATTCTCCGGCCTGGAACATTCATCCCCTGATGTGTGAAAACCTCATCGTACGAAACCTCACCGTGCGAAACCCCTGGTATTCTCAAAACGGTGATGGGCTGGATGTGGAGTCCTGCAAGAACGCCATTGTTTACAATTGCAATTTTGATGTGGGTGATGATGCCATCTGTATTAAATCGGGCAAAAACGAGGACGGAAGAAAAAGGGGAATGCCCACCGAAAATTTGATCGTCAAAAACAATGTAGTATATCATGGGCACGGCGGTTTTGTAGTGGGCAGTGAGATGTCTGGCGGCGTGAAAAACGTACATGTTTCGCAGTGTACATTTATCGGTACGGATATTGGCCTCCGTTTTAAGAGCACCCGCGGCAGAGGCGGCGTGGTGGAGAATATTTACATCTCCGATATCGACATGATCAACATTCCGGCCGAGGCGATAGGCTTCAACCTGTATTACGCCGGACTGTCGCCGGTGCCCGAGGCTGAGCAGGAGCAGATAGATGTGGAGAAACTGGCGGCCATGACGCCGGAGGTGACGGAAGAGACTCCTCAGTTCAGGAACATCGCCATCAAAAATGTCCTTTGCCGGGGCGCGGGGCAAGCCATTTTGCTGCAAGGTTTGCCCGAGATGAACCTGGAGAACGTGTCCATCGAAAATGTAGATATCACGGCAAAAAAGGGACTCACCTGCGCCGATGCAAACGGCATCACCCTCAGAAATGTAAAACTGCATCCGGCTTCCGGGCCCGTGGTGGAATTTAAAAATGCGAAGAATGTAGAAATAGACGGGCTCGTGTACACCGCCCCGGGACAAACGGTGGTGAGAGTAATAGGTCCGTTTACGCAGCATATTGAGATAAAAAACACAAAATTGGTTGAAAATCAGGTTTACCTCTCTGACAATGTTAAGAAGGAAGAGGTGGTTTTTTAGAAGGAATCACACGATGTGTGGTTAGTGAAAATGAGTGATAGATTGGGCGTTGGCGGGGGTTTTACTCCCTCGTCAACGTCTTTCTTTAAAAACGAAGCAATGGAGAATTATACCTATATAAATAAATATAAGCCCCTGGCGGCCTCAGCGGCACCGGGCATCTTTGGTCATTTGTTGAGATGGATTTCGATTGTGATGCTTGTGTTATTACCCATGCTTTATGGGCAGGCTCAGGAAACGGCGAAAGAAGAAGAACTTGCGGTGGCCTTTCCCGGCGCAGAGGGCTTCGGAAGGTATACCAGCGGAGGCAGGGGAGGGCAGGTGCTGGCCGTCACCAACCTCAACGACAGCGGCCCCGGTAGCCTCCGCGAAGCCATAGAGACCAAAGGCGCCCGGATCATCATTTTCAAAACCTCCGGGACCATAGAGCTGAAATCGCCTTTGAAGATCAACTACGGTCATGTTACCATTGCCGGACAAACCGCCCCGGGCGACGGCATCTGCCTGAAAAACTACCCGGTAACGGTGAGTTCCGATAACGTGATCATCCGGTTTCTGAAATTCCGCCTCGGTGATGAAGCTGGGTACGTGGGCGATGCCCTTAGTGGCACCCGAAAGAAAGATATTATCATCGACCACTGCTCGATATCCTGGGGAACCGATGAGGTGGCCACCTTTTACGACAATGAAAACTTTACCCTTCAATGGTGTATTATCTCAGAAGGCTTGAATGCTTCGGTGCACCAAAAGGGAAATCACGGATATGGCGGTATTTGGGGTGGTATGGGCGCTTCTTTTCATCACAATCTCTTAGCCAATAACAGCAGCCGAAATCCTCGTTTCTGTGGCGCCCGGTATCACAAAACGCCGGAAAAAGAAGTAGTGGATTTCCGAAACAATGTGATCTACAATTGGAAAACGAATAGCGCTTATGGCGGAGAAGAAGGAAACCACAACATGGTGAACAACTACTACAAAGCCGGCCCTGCCACCCGGAGCCACAAAGATCGAATCGTAAATCCCTCGCAGCCCTACGGCAAGTTTTATGTTGAGGGCAATTTCGTTGACGGTTTTCCCGCTGTGAGCAGGGACAATTGGCGGGGTGGTGTGCAGTGCGAGCGCCCTGAAGAGGCGAAAAGTGAAACGGCGTTTCCCTTTGCACCAGTAACCACGCATTCACCGCAGAAAGCCTGCGATCTCGTATTGCGCTATGCGGGGGCTTCGCTCAAAAGAGATGAGGTAGACGTGCGGATTGTAGATGAAGTGCGCTCGGGAAAATCTACGTACAGTGGCTCAGTTGGAAAGACACCTGGCATAGCCGACAGCCAGAAAGATGTAGGTGGCTGGCCGCAACTCGGCGCGGCACCTTACCCGCCTGACAGCGACGGTGATGGTATGCCCGATGCGTGGGAGGAGGCCCGCGGACTAAATCCTGGCGATCCTGCCGACGCAAATGGCAGCAAGCTGCACGCACAATACGACAATGTGGAAGTGTACATCAATGAGCTCGTAGCAGAGATCACGAAAGGAAAGGGATACTGAGCCTGGCGAGGTGCGTACGCCACAGGTCCTGACTATTTGTAAAATTTCTTCCGCATAAAGCGGGCTTTCTGGTAGATGTCCAGCGTATAGATGACGCTCAGCTCCAGGGCCTGGTTGATCGACTCATAGTTTTCAAAATAGCCCAAATGGGGAATCTCACCGCCTTGTCTTTTACCCATGTAAGAATGGCCGAAATAATACCGCAAACTGGCCGCTAACCTGTCGGAGTCATTGATTTCATAGTACCAGCCTATGCCTGCCGTAAGGCCCAGTTGAAAGCGATTGACGTCCGTAGCATTCAGCCGGTCAAATTCATCTATAGGTTCTTTGAAGTTGATTTTGTATGGGTAGCTGACACCTCCGGAACTGGGGTCAAACCGGTCCATTTGCCCGTGCCCTCCCAGCCAGTAGCTCACCTGGGGCCCCAGCACAGCGTACCACTCGAAGCCTTCGCTTTTGAACCGTATCCTGAACATCAGAGGCCAGTGGAGATAGTCGTATTTGGCAGAGTTGCCGCTGAAGTGATTGTACTCACTGACCACCTTTCGCTTGATCTGGGAGTAGTATATCTCAGTTTGCAGCGCGTACTTGTCATTCTTCGGATTTTCAAAAACAAATACCAGCCCGCCTTGAAAGCCAGGCCGGAACCTGGACCGGGTAAATGATTTATACTCCGGGTCGTCAAAAACACTTCGGGAAAGATTGGGGCCAATTTTCACCCCCATCTCAATCTGACCATAAGCGCTGAAGCTTAAAACAAAAAATATGATCGGTAGGAATAGTACTTTATACATAGCGCTATTGTAAATGGAGCTGCAAGAAATGACTTTTCTTTAATATTACGAATGGAGAAAATGGATTATTTAAAGAGTTTTCTTTGGAATGCATTAAATTACTGAATAATGCAAAATAAGGGTAAATTGGTTTCATAAACATTTATTCGGGTAGCTAACATTACATAACCCTCCCTAAAAATAATAAGCCAATAAATTCTATAATTTACTTTTAAATGATATTTTTCGATCTCATAATGGAAAATGAAAAGCATAAGTATTAATCTGTGATTTTCAATTCTTTAATTTAAAATGGTTAAGTAAGCATTTAAGTATGTGAACCGCCATAAAATGATATATTATGAATTAATTTCCTTCGTTTGAAGGGATATTCATTGGGTTTCTCCTTCGCGCAGCATTGATCGTGGTTACCTCATGGAAAGTACTGGTAATGGAGAATTAGAACAGAAAGTATGAAAAGGCCCTTTTTGATAATATTATCATTACTATTTTTTTTTCATGAAATATCGGCTCAGGAATTACCTTTCAATACACAGGTCTTTCTCAATCCTTATTTCTATAATCCCGCTTTTGCCGGATTTGAAAACAGGCCTGCCGTTACTTTCGGGAGCCGGCAGCAGTGGTCGGGCATAGAGGGCGCTCCCCGTACCCTGTTTGGAAATTTTCACACAGCCTTCGCTAAAAAGATACCTTTCGGCATCAACGTATACTCTGACCAGCGGGGATTGCTCTCTACCACCCACTCTTTGCTGACCCTTGGTTTTAAAGCCCGCTTTGACGAGAACAACCATTTCATCAGTTTTGCCATTTCCGGTGGAGCAGGTTTCAATAGTGTTGATCTTTCGGAGGTAAATGTTGGCCTGGATCCTATACTCAGCGCCGCGCTGGAAAACAGCATCTTCCTTGACGGAAATGCAGGTTTGCTCTACCACAACAACGGCTTCAACCTGGGCGTGTCGCTGCCCAAGATATTTGTTACCAGTGTCATGGATACCGCGTCGGCGTTCACGATTGGTGAATTGAGCCCCCTAAGCAAAGCCATCGCCCTGGTGAGCTACAAGTGGAAGCTGAACGAAGACGGAGTAGCCATCGATCCCTGGATTGTGTATCACCACAATACCTACACACCGGGCCAGTTGGAGGCTTCCATGCGCATCATTCTCAAAAACTTCCTCTGGATAGGAGGAGGCTACCGGTTGGACTACGGCCCGTCGGCTTTTTTCGGCATCAACATCAAGGATAATTTCAGGTTTGGCTATGCCTATGAGTTGCCCACTTCGCAGGTGAGCGGTCTTAACAATGCCTCGCACGAGTTTCAGCTTTCCGTGATATTTGGCAAGGTGGAGAAGAAAAAGAAAACGAACTTCTACGACCGGCGACGCCAAATGCTGAACACCATGAGGGGAGATACGCCGCCGCCTACAGCTAACCAGAACCTGTATAACCAGCAAAATGATCCTTTCAAGACTACTACGCCACCTGCCGAGACTCCCAAGCCGCAGGAGGAAGAAAAAGTAGACCTCGATGACTTCATGCAGGGCTACCAGGAGCCGGCCAGGCAGCAGCAGCCCGAGCCGGTAAAAGAGACGGCGCCCACGCCATTGCCGGCCTTTGACACGCCAAAGCAGGAAACGGTTACTACCCGCGACGAAAGAGGTATCTATATCGGACCAAAAGTGGTGTCGAAAGGAGATCACTTGTTAGAACTTGAAAAAGGATACTATGTCATAGTGGGTACCTTTGGCAGCTATCGCGAAGCCGAAGAATATAGTGATCGCCTGTTTATGCAGGGATTCTATACCAAGTTTGGGTATATTTCGCAAACCACAGACTACTATGTCTACCTGTTTTACAGTGCAGACGATTACCAGGAGTGCGAAGACACCATAGAACGCTTCAAGCAGATCACTGCTGCGTTTAGAGACATGTGGGTACTTAC